>DGNZ01000322.1 GCA_002389175.1 Rhodospirillaceae bacterium UBA4479
ACTGGGAACCGAAACTGCGAAGCAGAGAAATTTTCAGGAGTTACGTCGTGGATAGAGTCGGTTGCGTTGTGATTGGCGCGGGTGTTGTTGGATTGGCTTGTGCACGCGCTCTAGCCATGGACGGTCACGAAGTGATTATTCTAGAACGTGAAAGCCTGATCGGCTCAATCACCAGTTCCAGAAACTCAGAAGTCATCCACGCAGGTATTTATTACGGCAAAGACAGCAACAAGGCGCGCCTATGCGTCAAAGGCCGCGACATGATGTATGCGCACTGTCAAAGTCGGGGCATCCCTCACAAAAATTGCGGCAAATTGATTGTCGCTACTGATGAGTCCCAAGTTGATGGATTGGCCGCTATTCAAAAACGGGCGGCTGACAACGGGGTTGATAATCTAACATTTGTCGATCCGGCACAGGTTCGTGCAATGGAGCCGAATGTCACCTGTCATGGCGCGCTGTTATCGCCATCAACGGGATTGGTTGATAGTCATGGATTCATGCTGTCCTTACAGGGTGAAGCCGAAGACCACGGTGCCATGGTTGCGTTCCTGAGTCCTGTTGAGGGTGGTGAAGTTCGCAACGATGGTATTGTCCTTCGGACCGGTGGCGATAATCCGATGGAAATTATTTGCGATACGGTTGTGAATGCCGCTGGCCTTTATGCGCAACCAACGTCACGACAGATCGAAGGCATTCCAGTAGATACGATTCCAGGGCAACATTTTGCGCGTGGCGTGTATTTCACTTTGGGCGGCGGCAAGCCTCCCTTTTCCAGGCTGATTTACCCGATGCCAGACCCTGCGGGTGGTTTGGGTGTGCATGTGACTGTTGATCTGGGTGGTCAGGTTAAGTTTGGCCCCGATGTCGAATGGATTGACGAAATTGACTACACGGTGGATCCCGCACGTGGGGATCGGTTTTACGCGTCTATTCGCAAGTATTGGCCGGAACTGCCGGATGGCGTCCTACAACCAGGATATGCTGGTGTGCGCCCAAAAATTCATCCCAAAGGATCGCAGGAAACAGACTTTGTCATTCAAGGTCCGGACGTGCATGGGATTAAAGGTCTGGTTAACCTGTACGGCATAGAATCACCGGGATTAACTTCATCTCTCGCGATTGCTGAAGATGTAAGAGAAATTTTGGCTGCCTGACATCACAATGGGACGCCGTGTGGACAAGGTCTAAATGCAGATCAAAAATACGCAACTGTTACAATCTTGTTTGCTCCGCACAGTTGTGTTGGCGTTGGGTGTTTTTGCCCTAACGTCAGAAGCTGTTGCGCAACAGCAACAAGACGGCGTCCGTATTCAAGGTCGTGATCCTCTATCCACATCCATTCCACTACCTGTTCAAACGGGGCCTATTTTAGATTTCCGCGAAGAACTCAGGACTTACGTGCAACGGGTTTCGACCTATGCGCGCTCGCAAAAAAACGACTTCATCATAGTGGCGCGCGATGCCGGCGATTTGTTAATTAAGCGCGATGTCCAAGACGAGAAAATCATTTCGCCTGCGCGGACATTCATGCGCTCGATAGATGGGATTATGTTCGATGGCCTCTTTGTGGGGCATCAACGGGTCGGACAAGTTCCCCCACCTGAAATCCAGCAAATCCATAAACAACGGATTGAACGGGCAAAGCGCGGGGGGATGAAAACCTTATCGATGGAATTTGCCGCCAAGCCTACTGAAATCGACAATGCATACCGGCAAGCTAGATCACAAAATATTGTTTCCAACGTTGTACATCGCCCCACGCCTGATTTGTCTGAATTGCCGCCCCACCCGCGCCGCCCGCACGATGAAAACCCAAATAATGTTCTGTCTCTCAATGACGTAAAGAATTTTGCTTATATCTCAGAACCCGGTGCCTGGGGACGGCAGGATCAATTCGCTCTCGACATGCACGATACGAATTTCGATCTCATTATTGTTGATCCTTTTGCGGGCCGCGAACCTTTGTCCCGCTCAGCGGTAGAAACTTTGAAGTACAAAAAACTAGGTGCGCGGCGTTTGGTATTTGCCCGAATGGATATCGGCACAGTGGCGAGTTATAGATATTATTGGAAACCTGAATGGCGAGAGGGCTCTCCATTCTGGATTGCAGGCCCCTACCCTGGTGACCCGGACCGTTATTTTGTCGAGTACTGGCGCCTGGGTTGGCAAGATGTGATGTTTGGAAATGAGAACTCATACCTATTCGGATTGATTCGTCAGGGCTACGACGGCGTTGTCATCGAGGGATTGCGCAGTTACTTGGCATTTGAAGGTAATGTTGAAATCCCGCAAGCTTTTGCCCCCTTGGAATATCCTGCTAACTAAACATAGTCCCTAAATATCGGTATACTCACACTAGAAATGGCGTATTAAACCGTTTACTAAATGTCTGTCCATTCGTGCCATCGGTGTCATGCCGAACATTTTGGAGAAGATTGCATGCGTCTGCTCTCCCCCACCGATACATATGGTGATGCCTACGATCAGTTTGAGTGGCACATCCCGGATCGTATCAACATGGCCGAGCAAGCTTGTGAGCGTCATGCGCGCACTATGCCCGACCAAGTTGGCTTGATTGTCGCCAACATAGATGACACGCATCGTGAGTATACATGGGGCCAGTTATCTGGTCTCTCCAATCAAATGGCGAACCTACTGACAGCCAATGGGCTCGTCCGAGGCGAGCGATTTGGAATCCTTTTATCGCAATCCGTCGAAGCGGCCATCAGTCATTTGGCGTGCTGGAAGATGGGCGCAATATCGATCCCGCTTTTTTCGTTGTTTGGTGAAGAAGCCCTATTGTTCCGCCTAAAAGACAGCGGTGCCAAGATGATCATTACCGAGAAAAGACAGCTCGAAAAGGTTTTGGCAATACGAGACAAACTTCCAAACCTTGAACATATCATTTTGATCGATGGCCCAGACGAGCCGAATGCAATTGATCTTTGGTCCCATTTAGAAAACGCTTCCGATCAATTTGAGATGCTGGATACCGCCGCTGATGATCCGTCATACATCATCTACACCTCGGGCACGACGGGGAATCCCAAGGGCGCATTGATGGGGCATCGTTCGTTAATGGGCCATATGGCAGGTGTTGAGTTCTTTCACGACTTCTTTCCGCAACCGGATGACTTGATGTGGACGCCTGCAGATTGGGCATGGATCGGCGGGTTGATGAATTGCTTGATGGGTGCTTGGTTTCACGGCGTGCCCGTCTTGGCATATCGCGCGCCCAAGTATGACCCGGTTCAAGCATTGCAGCTGATGGCTAAGTATAAAGTACGCAATACCTTTATGCCGCCTACAGCGTTAAAGATCATGCGTGGTGTTCCCGATATCCCATCATATGGAACCAACCTTCGCACCATTGCGGTTGCTGGCGAACCCATGGGGCGTGAATTGCTGGAATGGGGACAGCGAGAGTTTGGGATTACGTTCAACGAGTTTTATGGCCAGACAGAATGCAATTTGGTCGTTGGCAATTGTCAGAAAATTATGGACGTGGTTTCCGGCTCAATGGGCAAGCCTATACCCGGGCACATTGTTGCGGTGATTGATGATGAAGGTGAAGTTATGCCTGCGGGACAAGAAGGCCAAATTGCCGTTCGGGATGGTGACCCTGTGATGATGCTTGAATATTGGAACAATCCCGACGCGACTCAAAAGAAGTTTCTGGGTGATTGGTTGCTCACCGGCGATCAGGGCATCCTGGATGAAGATGGCTACCTTTGGTTTCTCGCGCGTGACGATGATGTTATTACATCGGCGGGATATCGTATTGGCCCCGGTGAAATTGAAGACTGCCTGACCAAACATAAAGCCGTATCATTAGCCGCCGCGATTGGGATTCCTGATCCAGTACGCACTGAAATCGTCAAAGTATTTATCACTTTGATGTCGGGTGTTGATGCGTCTGAGGAATTAGAAGAAGACATTAGAAGTTTTGTGAAGACCCGTTTAAGTCCTCACGAATATCCGCGTGAAATTGAATTTGTAGAAGATCTGCCTGTGACATCGACAGGAAAGATCAAAAGAAATGAACTTCGTAAAATGGAACGCGCAAAGAAACAGGCGTAAAACATAATCAAAGAATCATTTGTGGGTCAATAACATGACCCAGACGAGACGCTTATTTATCGCGGCAACAAGGTGTCACAGAAGCGATAACAAAACCTTCGTCAGCGGGGAAACGTGATGTTACCCGTTGCTTGGCTTCTTCAGCGGACCCGGCCATCACATCGCGAAGTTGTTCATCCGCCCAATGATCGTCGAAGAAATCGTGGCTTTGGTTTTCTTTGACGAGTGATCGGACTTCTTTGTTATAGATACCGACCTCGAAAACCTTATCACCGTTATGTGGTGTACGTTCCATACTGTGACCCCATTCTACCAGGAACTAAAAAACGCTACCCCTAAAAGAACTCTCAACGTCGCAGTTTCATCTGCGTTTTGATTATGCTCTCAGTCAACACTCTCGACTGTCAATGTGAAGGAATTGTTAAAGTCACGGTTTTCGTCAATATCCTTTTCTTTGTTGTGAATATGCAACAAATCACGCGTAATTCTGTTAACGAATACTTCCACATATGAACCACAGGACCTTTGATTAATGCCAACCATAGAATACTTCTTCACACTGGTTTCCCCCTGGACGTTTATCGGCGACCCGATTCTTCGAGAAATCGCAGCAAAAACGGATGCAAAGATTGAGCATGTTCCAGTCAATCTTGGTCGCGTGTTTGAAGTAAGTGGTGGTTTGCCCTTGGCGAAAAGATCAGACCAACGCAAAGCGCTACGTATGCAGGAACTGAAACGATGGCGTTCGTATCGGGGGATTGAGTGTCATTTAGAACCCAAGTTCTTCCCCGCTTCTGACAGAAAGGCAGCAGCCGTCGTTATTGCTGCGCAACAGGCTGGCCATGACGTGGGGGAGTTATGTTATGCATTCATGCGTGCGGTCTGGGCAGAAGAAAAAAATGTGGCAGACCCTGATACCATTGTCGCCATAGCAGATGCTTGCGGATTAGATGGTTCTGACCTGCTGAACAAGGCAAGCGACCCTGCAATCAATGATAAATGGGAGGCGAACACTGATCGCGCCATTGCCGCAGGCGTTATGGGATCACCCTTTTACATCGTGGATGGAGGGCAATGCTACTGGGGCCAAGACCGGTTGGAGTTTGTTGAGCGCCAATTAGTCTCGAGTTGAACGGATTGCATCTTCGTCTAGTTGAGGCGGCAGACTGATTGTCCGCTCAATCTCGTCAGATTTAAATCCAACGGCACGCGGATTCATCACACCTGGGAACGCAGCAACACCGAATAATTCCTCAATAACGCCTTCGATACGAACCCAATGAAGGATATTTCCAGACGTCAGATCGATGATGACCAAGCCGCAACGCAGGTCTGTGTCACGTTCTTCTAAGTTCTTTTGTAGCGCCAAATCACCAAAACTAGACCCTTCTCGCGCCTTGGATAATCCGGCTACCGCGAAGTTGCCGACGATGGTCATGCCGCGCAGATAACCGGGACACAGTATCACAGGCTCAAACGTTTTAGTTTTTACGTCCACGCGCCCTAAATACCCTGTTCCTGATTCTTGGACCCACAGAGTGTTGCCATGCATCCGTGGTGAATGCGGCATGGATAAACCTTCGCAAATGATTTCATTTGTGCGCACATCGATAACAACGCCACCATTTTTACGTTTATCGCGCCAGCCATCAGCCATATCGGATTTTGAGATGGCGGTGACGTAGGCAGGTTCCCCATCATGGATCGCAAGACCATTCAAATGGCAGCGATCTTCGGGGGCATATTCTGAAACGAATGGAGGACGCCAAACCGGATTGAAGCTGTAATCTCGGCTGAGATACGACAGACAATTGAAGAACGTATTCACGAAAATCAAACGGCCATTTCCATCGACATCCATTTCATGGCAATCGATATCACCGGTCACGTGGCTTGCTTTTGGAACATATACAGCATCAAAACCGTCTGCAGCTTGGCCCGCATTCAGGGCATTTTCAAACCGCCATATCTGCCATTTGGATGCAACATGAAGCGATTTATCACGCACCGCCATTCCCATGGGTCGGTCGATAGACCGCTCGTTGACAGACACTTCCCCATCGGCGTTCAAACCCAGAAAGAATATCTTGTTTGCCTGATAGGTCGAGAACGAGAGGCTGACGCCCTGCCCGGCCAACCACGATGCGAAATGGCGCGACGTAATCAGGTCGAACTGCGCGACCTTGCCGCCTGCATCCGGCTGTTCGCCAGCATCATTTAGGGCGTCATCTTTCATAAGTACCTACGACAAGTTAGTGGTGATGGAATTTTGGATCGCAACAGTGGCACTTGAATCGTCACTATCATAAACCGTATAGCCTGCTTCAGACGCTTCAACGGGCTGTGTTGCGCGCTCCGTCCAATCACCGTTCAGATTAACAGTGTCATTGGTATCGCCGGAAATCACCAATGCATCGGCCTCGCCCAGAATTTGATCAATGGCTTCGCCGATATCCAGGACGCTACCAAAATCAAGATCCAAGGTATTGGCTAAGGTGTTGTCCATATCAATGTGCTCAAAGCCGGTGATCGCACCGTTTGAAAGAGCCGTAAGGTCGAGGTTAAAGGCGCCTTCGAGGATCAACGTATCCTGATTACCACCGCCATCGAGTTCTTTGAAGTTTGCATCGGAAATTGTAACCCGATCCTTGCCAGCGCCCGCATTGATGACGTCGGCACCACCGCCGCCATCGATTTGGTCAGCGCCGCTGGTCCCCACTAGGGTATCCGCGTTACTCGTCCCCGTACTATCGACATCAGCAAAGAAGTCACGGCCATAGATAATATAAGTTGCGCCGTTTCCGTTATAGGAACTTCCGGAAGCAACTACATCTTTCGCCCCCACCATGAGATCATCAAACCCATCCCCATTAATATCACCGGCGGAACTGACAGAACTGCCAAGACGATCCCCCACAGCAATACCACTCAACTTGAATCCTTGATCTGCAGACATTGTTTCCGTCGAGAAATCAGCACCAAACCCGCTGTTAGATCCAAAGATCACATAGGTTTCACCGGCATTGGAATTTGCGCCTGCCGCATCAAACAGAATGTCGTCGAGTCCATCACCATTGATATCCCCGGCACTGGTAACAGAGTAACCAGCAAATGCATTAGCGCTTGGTCCCTGGATGCGAAATCCCGTGGATCCGTTACCACTTGCCAGCGTATCAGCGTCAATGACTTGATCGAACCCTGTGCTTTTACCGTAAATCACATAGGCCGCACCAGAATCCCCCCCGTTTGCATATGCAGCGTTAGCACCGATGACAATGTCATCATAACCATCACCGTTGATATCACCGAGGCTGCTTACTGAGCCGAGTTTCTGGCCCGGCGTCGTTGTGGTTACGAGGAAACCGGCATTCCCGCCGCCCGTTGCAAGGTCTGAGGTATTGACGGTGCTACCGAGACCGCCCGCTTTGCCAAAGAGTACATAAGCTTCACCTGAATTTCCTGGCTCGGCAGATCGAGCGCCGATGATCACATCGTCATAACCGTCACCATTAATATCGCCAGCATTACTGACTGATTCGCCCATGTTGTCGCTAACATCGATACCATTTATTACGGTATCTACCGAAGATGTCGAAATATTACTGCCAAGATGAGGTAGAGCCATAAATAACAAATGTTTGTCCGGCATCTGGATGATTTTGTTGACTGCCGATGATGTGCGTTACGGTAAACGTTCCTGCCGTCGACGTTTCGACGATCTCGTATTGGTTTAAATTCCCTGCGAAGATGGCAACGTTAACGCCTTCCCCACCATCCATAGTGTCGTTACCCGTACCACCTACAAGCGTGTCGTTTCCGACGCCACCATCAAGGGAGTCATTCCCGGCACCCCCCGTGAGGTTATCGTCACCGGCACCACCCAAAAGTGTATCTGCGCCAGCCTCGCCGGAAATCGAGTCATTTCCATCTCCGCCATTGGCCGTGTCATCACCGTCACCGCCCAATAAAATATCATTACCACCCAGCCCCAACAGAACAGCATTGCCTGCACCACCAGTCATGGAGTCGCTAACGCCACCGCCGGTTAACTGGTTGTTGTTCGCATCACCAACCAAAGTATTGCCGTTGGTCGACGAACCGATAACGTTTTCAATCCCGGTGAAATTGGTAGTGGTCAGCCCATTGCCCGAATTCCCATTTAGCGTTCCAGTAGACAGGTCAAAATTAATGTTTCCAGTCGCATTTTGAAGATCAATGGTATCATTGCCGCTGATGTCTGTGATCGTATCGGTTGGCGGCGGCGTTGGCCCTGGCTCAAAACTATCGATCACATAAGTATCGTCACCTGAACCACCTTCTAACGTATCAGCGCCAGTGCCACCGCTTAGGGTGTCATTGCCTGCGTCACCTGAAAGTTCGTCGTTACCTGCCCCACCAAACAGCTGATCGTTACCATCATCACCAAACACGGAGTCATTGCCATCGCCCCCGCTAAGGTTGTCGTTGCCCGAACCGCCGTAGATGAAATCGTTACCCGCAGCACCGTCAACAACATCATCGCCACCATCTGCAAAAATAAGATTATTGCTGCTGTCACCCGTGAGAGTATTCGCGTTGTCATTGCCTTCGATGATCGTTGGGTTCAGAGACAGACTAGAAGGCGCATTACTAACGGCACCACTGTGATCATGAGTAACGCTGCCTAATCCGCCGCTTTCGCTGGCACTTCGAAGAGATTCACGACCAGAACCCATTGCCGCATAGGCATTTCGGACCAAATCGTCCAAAGTGCCGGCGCCATCGATGGCAGAATTCGACGATCTTACGACATTACCAATATTGCCAACATTGTTCCGCATGTCGGACGTATCGATGCCTG
>DGNZ01000394.1 GCA_002389175.1 Rhodospirillaceae bacterium UBA4479
TGTGATGGAAATGCCCCATGGAAGATGACTTTTACAAAATTCGGCGCTTGCCGCCGTATGTATTTGCCGCCGTCAATGAGATGAAGGCAGCAGCACGCGCAGGCGGAGCTGATATCATTGATCTGGGCATGGGCAATCCTGATCTGCCAACGCCACAACATATTGTCGACAAGCTAAAAGAGACCGTCGACAATCCCAAGACCCACAGATATTCTAATTCACGAGGCATTCCGGGCCTTCGTAAAGCGATTTCAAGGTATTACGAGCGACGCTTTGGGGTAGATGTCGATCCCGACGAAGAAGTTGTGGTGACACTGGGTTCTAAAGAAGGCCTCGCAAACCTATCTCAAGCGATAACCAGTCCTGGCGACGTGATCTTAGTCCCGAATCCCAGCTATCCGATCCATCAGTTTGGTTTCATTATCGTTGGCGCTGCTGTCCGGTCGATCCCGGTGACTCCAGGACCAGAATTCCTTTTGGCCCTTGATCGCGCCGTTCAGCATAGTGTGCCTAAGCCGACAGCGTTGGTCCTTAACTATCCGAACAATCCAACGGCTGCATTGGCGGACTTAGATTTCTATTCAGAAATTGTTGAGTTCTGTCGCTTTCACAATATCTACATCCTGTCTGATTTGGCTTATGCAGAAATCTATTTCGATGATGTGCCGCCACCATCGATTCTACAGCTTAAAAACGCGTGGGATATTTCGGTCGAATTCACATCGATGAGCAAAACCTATTCTATGCCAGGATGGCGGATAGGATTTGCTGCAGGTAACCGCAAATTAATCTCTGCGTTGGCGCGGGTGAAGTCATACCTGGATTATGGTGCGTTTACTCCGATCCAGGTTGCCGCTGCGACAGCATTGAATGGGCCCCAAGATTGCATCGCAGAAGCACGTAATATTTATAAAGAGCGCAGGGACATATTGGTTGATGGATTAGCCAATGCCGGTTGGCATATTCCCTCGCCACCCGCCACCATGTTTGCGTGGGCACCGATTCCACCGGCATTCCGAGACTTAGGGTCAGTTGAGTTCTCAAAACTATTGTTATCCGAGGCCGACGTCGCCGTCGCCCCAGGTTTAGGTTTTGGAGAACATGGCGATGATCATGTCCGTATTGGCTTGGTTGAGAACGGTCAGCGTATCCGACAAGCCGCTAGAAACATCAAAGGCTTCCTTCGACAGCGTGGCGTCAATACTGATGGCGCGAGCAACGACCGTGGGCCAAATCATAAAGAACAGTCAGAGGATAAATCATGAGCGCCTTACGGATTGGTATCGCCGGACTAGGGACGGTCGGTGCAAGCACGGTGCAACTCCTTGAACAGCACGCCGAGATAATCGAAAAACGTGTTGGCAGAGCGATCCAAGTTACAGCCGTGTCAGCGCGTTCTAAAACAATTGATCGTGGTTTCGCATTGGATGCTTATCGCTGGTTCGATGATCCTGTCGAAATGACAGCGGACCCTGACATTGACGTAATTGTCGAGTTGATTGGCGGGTCTGACGGGATTGCCAAAGCGCTTGTCGAAAAAAGCTTGGCCAACGGCAAACATATCGTCACCGCAAACAAGGCGCTGATCGCACATCACGGGGCAGAGCTGGCAAACATCGCTGAAACCTCAGGCGTTGGCTTTTATGGCGAAGCCGCAGTCGCTGGTGGCATTCCGATCTTAAAAGCTATACGCGAAGGGCTAGCCGGAAATGCCATCAATCGTGTCTATGGCATTCTTAATGGGACATGTAATTATATCCTGAGCGAAATGCGCGATACAGGTCGCACCTTTGGTGATGTCTTAGAAGAAGCTCAAAAACTAGGCTATGCCGAATCTGATCCCACGTTTGACGTTGATGGTATCGATGCTGCGCACAAGCTGGCAATCCTGGCTGGCCTTTGTTTTGGCACCAAAGTCGATTTTGAAAATGTCCATATCGAAGGTATTAGAAGCATTTCACCACTCGACCTCGAATTCGCTGAGGAACTGGGTTACGGCATCAAGCTGCTGGGTATCGCATCACATAATGATGACGAAGTTGAGCTGCGCGTACATCCATGCATGGTTCCAAAAGACGCACCGATCAATCATGTTGGCGGCTCATTCAACGCAGTCGTCGCCGATGGCGATTTTGTCGATTCAGTATTGCTAGAAGGGCGAGGCGCAGGCGGCGGACCTACGGCCTCTGCAGTGGTCGCTGACATCATTGATATTGCCCGTGGCCACACAGTGCCGATGTACGGTGCGCCTTCAAGTGCACTTATAGATGCTGCTGTGCGTGATATGGATCATCACCGCGGCGCTTATTATGTGCGCTTTAATGTTGTTGATAAGCCGGGGGTTTTCGCAGAACTCGCCAAGGCATTATCGGATCATAATGTATCGATGGAATCTGTCTTACAGCGGAAACGCGATCCTGATCAAAAGGTCCCGGTCGTTATGACCACACATGTGACTGACGAGGTCGATATGCGTAAAGCGATCAACCAAATTGCCTCTAGCGATTGGGTCGTCGCAGATCCTGTTCTTATTAGAATTGAGGCGTTGTAAGCGCGGGAATTCGGGCTTTCGTTCCTGTTCCTGAACCGCCACAATACGGTTATGTCAGAACCTGCCGCACGAGATAGAAACTTATCCCTAGAACTGGTCCGCGTAACCGAGGCAGCAGCACTCGCAGCTGCAGCGCATATGGGATCTGGAGACCACAAGACAGCCGATGAGGCTGCGATCAGTGCTGCACATACGCTGCTGCACAGCCTGGCCATACGCGGCACTGTATGCGTTGGTGAAGGTAACAAATCCGAAGCTGCACATCTATATATCGGCGAAGAAGTCGGCACAGGTCACGGACCAGAAGTCGATGTTGCGATCGTCGCCCTTGAGGGATCAAGCATTGTTGCCCGTGGCGGTCCCAATGCAATTTCGACCGTTGCCATGGCTGAAGGTGGAAGTTTTTTACGAGTTCCATCAATTTATATGAACATAATAGCCGTCGGTCCTGGTGTTCCTAAAGGCACAGTCGATTTGGATAAGACGGCTGCTGAAAATTTATCAGCATTAGCTGATGCCAAAGACGTGCCCGTTTCTGACCTCGTTGTGTGTATGCTGGACCGGCCACGCCACAAGGCATTACTTGACGAAGTTCGCGCCGCAGGTGCCAAGGTCCGTTTAATCTTGGGTGGTGACGTTTCTGGCGTGATCGCGACCGCGTTGCCAGAATCCGGTGTGGATATGTACATGGGCATTGGCGCAGCACCACAAGGTGTCATTGCAGCTGCCGGTTTGCGTGGCTTTGGTGGTCAAATGCAAGGCCGATTGTATGCCCGCCAGGAATCAGATCGACAAGAAGCCAGCGATCTTGGGGTTAAAGACTTCGATCAGATATTTGACGAAACAGAAATGGCCGCCGGCAATGTCACTTTTGCCGCAACAGGTGTCACCTATGGTACTTTATTACAAGGTATCCGCCGCCAAAAAGGAACTGCGAGCAGCCACTCCTTGGTCGTTCGCTCATTAACAGGTACGCATCGATATATCGAGGCTCATCATGACTTCACCCGACGCGCACCCATCAGCTAATCCAATCGAAGACACGCCTGAACCAACTCAACATCAACGATTATCTGTCATGGGGCGTGAATGGACGTTCCGTAAATTTGACGAGCGGACAGCACTCGCCATTTCGCAGGCCCATGGCTTGCCTGCCGCGGTTGCAGAAGCCATCACAGCACGGGGCATTGGCATAGACGAGGTTGTGAGTTTTATCGATCCCACGCTCAAAGACCTGTTGCCTGACCCAAGTCGTTTCAGAGACATGGACAAGGCCGCTAATCGTATTGCCGATGCATTATTGTCGGGAGAGAAAATCGCCTTATTTGCAGACTACGATGTCGATGGTGCGACGTCGTCATCCGTCATGGCACGGTTCTTACGCGCGTGCGGTAATGACCCCATCGTCTATATTCCAGACCGTATATCCGAAGGCTATGGCCCATCAGAACCAGCCTTGCAGAAGCTGGCGGCGCAAGGTGCTAAGCTGATCATCACATTGGATTGCGGTACCACTGCATTCGATGCCCTAGGTGCGGGCCGTGACCTTAACGTAGATATCATTGTTATTGATCATCATGAGGCAGAACCAAAATTGCCTGATGTCCATGCCGTCGTTAACCCAAACCGCATGGACGAAGACCGTGTATATGGTCATCTCTGTACGGCGGGCTTGGCCTTTATCATGGCCGTCGCGATCAACCGGACGCTCCGCTCGCGGGATTTCTGGACTCTAGAGCGCCCAGCACCCGTTTTAACGCGTCTGCTCGACCTCGTGGCACTTGGCACTGTCTGCGATGTTGTGAATTTAACCGGACTCAATCGTGCGCTCGTCGTCCAGGGACTTAAAGTATTGGCGAAAAGAGCCAACACAGGGCTTCGGGCATTGGCTGATGTTGCAGGTCTGAATGAAACGCCGGGTAGTTATCATTTGGGCTTTGTATTGGGACCACGGATTAATGCGGGAGGACGTATCGGTGATTCCGGGATTGGTGCGACGCTTTTACGTTCCGATGATGACGCCGAATCTGCGGCACTCGCTACCAAGTTGGATATTTTAAACGCAGAACGGAAACAGATCGAGGCTGATGTTTTCAGTGATGCTTTGGAGCACGCGTACCGCTTAGACGAAAACAATGTTGTCACTGTTGTCGCGGGCGATGGCTGGCATCCAGGTGTTGTCGGCATTGTTGCCAGCAGATTGGTTGAGCGATTCGGCAAACCCGCGTGCGTGATTGCGATGGGGGATAAGCTGGGTACCGGTTCCGGTCGCTCTATCCCCGGAATAGATTTAGGTGCTGCCATTATCGCAGCCAGACAATCAGGACATCTGATCAAGGGGGGCGGCCATGCGATGGCTGCTGGGTTCTCTGTCAGCCGTGATGGCCTCAGTGAATTCAATGCATTCCTGCAGGAACGAATCAAAAGCCAAACTGGCGAGGGTCCCATGGGGTTACCCACTCGTTTAGATGGCCGTCTTAGTATTCGCGGCGCCACGTTTGATTTAGCCCAATCACTGGAACTCATGGCGCCCTTTGGGCCTGGGAACCCTGAACCACGATTTTTACTAGAAGGGGTCCGTATCAGTTATTCGGACATCGTTGGGGCAGACCATCTGCGCATGACCATCAGTGGGGCAGCAGGGGCTGGTTCTGTAGATGGAATCGCATTTCGCTGCGTCGGGACACCATTGGGCGAACTACTGTCGTCAGCGCGCGATACCCCCATTGATCTGGTGGGGCGACTGAAAACAGATACCTGGGGCGGGCGAACCCGTGCTAAGTTTCACGTAGAAGATGCTGCGCGCATTTAACATGAATGGCATCAACTTTTTGCATATGGGGAATGAACGATGAGTCCAGCTGAACAACAAGCCCACGACAAATGGGATCGTCGCTTTATGGAGCTGGCGGATTTCATCGCCCAATGGTCAAAGGACCCTTCTACTAAAGTGGGCGCAGTCATTATGGATCCGCGCAATAAACGAATTGTCTCAACTGGATTTAACGGATTTCCCTTTGGCGTTGAAGATACTGCTGATCGCCTTGAAAACCGATCCATCAAATATGAAATGGTCGTCCACGCCGAAACCAATGCGTTGATGTTTGCAGGCGAACAAGCCAATGGATGCACACTGTATGTGACCCCATTGCCACCGTGCGCACGCTGTGCCGTTTTGATTATTCAGGCAGGTATTAAGCGCGTGTTATCGCCAACTCCCGACACATCAAAAGAACCGTGGAAAACTCAATTCGAAATTTCATCCAAGATGTTCGAAGAATCAGGTGTATCTGTTGAGTTTCTTGATCTCTAACCTCATTTCGCAGACCATATCATAATCGAATCAGCGGCGTTGGCGTAGCAGGGGGGCTGTGCTAATCAATCCGCAAATTTTATGTCTACGCGCTTCATCTGCGCTCATATTCAATTGGGGGAACCACGTGGCTTACCGCACGACGCTTAAACATTTCTTGATGCGCCAACAAACAGAGATCACTGGCACAACCGGGGAGTTCACTTCGCTGATGGGCGATGTGTCATCCGCCTGCAAAGCGATTGCAAATTTGGTGCGACGGGGAAGCTTATCAGGTGATCTTGCAGCCGCTGTCGGTATTAACGTCCAAGACGAAAACCAGAAAAAGCTCGACGTGATGGCCAATGAATTGGCGATTGGCTGGTGCGAGCGCGGCGGCCAATTATTCGGCATGGCATCCGAGGAAATGGAAGATGTGTACGCCGTCCCAGCAAAGCTTCAACGCGGCAAGTATCTGCTGATTTTTGATCCGCTTGATGGTTCTTCGAATATTGAGGTTAATGGTCCCATGGGGACGATTTTCTCGATCCTCAAAACTGCAGACGACAATGGCGAGCCAAGCGCCGAAGACTTCATGCAAAAAGGTACGGAACAACTGTGTGCGGGTTATGTCCTATTTGGCCCGGCCACCATGATGGTATTGACCACGGGGCAGGGCGTGAACGGATTTACATTGAATCCTGACGTTGGGGAATTTGTGCTGACGCATCCCGATATTACGATCCCTGAAGACACCCAGGAATTTGCGATCAATGCATCCAATGCACGCCATTGGGAAGCCCCCATACAGCGTTACATTGATGAGTGCTTAGCGGGTAAAACAGGGGTCCGTGAAAAGGATTTCAATATGCGTTGGGTCGCTGCCATGGTCGCTGACGTTCACCGGATCATCACCCGGGGTGGCCTGTTCATGTATCCGATTGATGCCAAGATCAAAGAAAAAGGCGGACGCCTTCGGCTATTATACGAAGCCAACCCAATGGCATTTATTATTGAACAAGCAGGTGGTGGCGCGTCGACTGGGCGACAGCGCATCTTAGATGTGCAACCGACCAGTCTGCATCAACGCGTTCCAGTTATTATTGGTGCCAAAAATGAAGTTGACCGTATCGTAGCGTATCACGCGGAATTCGACGCATCGTCATCATAAGGTCGCGTTAATCGCCCTTCGATAGCGCCATCATGTTAGTGATTATGCTTCATCTTCTTTTTCATGTCGTCGCCCGTTTTGGCACCGACAGCTCTCACGATGAGCTCAACATCTACTTTGCCAGCTTTCTCGAAATATAAAGTGACCGGCAAGTTTTCGCCTTCTTTGAAGGGGGCTTTCAGGCCCATGAACATGACGTGCAGGCCACCTGGCTCAAACGTAACTTCTTGGCCCGCAGGAACATCGACACCTTCTTCGACGTGCATCATTTTCATGATGCCACCTTCCATGAGATGGGTATGAAGCTCTGTGCGCTTCGACAAGTTTGATTCAGCCTTGATCAGTTTATCCGCTGTATCCCCATCGTTTTTGATTCCCAGATATCCTGCGCCGGCTTTTGCTGGCCCTGGAGTTGCGCGCGCCCATGGATGTAAAACCGTAATTGATCCGACCGTGTAATCATGCGCCGAGCTTTCGTAGGGTAAAAAGCTGATGAATGCGGCTGTAAGGCTGGCAGCCAACATTTTGGATAGAGTTTTCATGAAAGATATAACCTCTTTTTGCGTGGCAACGGATGCAGCAACTTTGCAGCGTCATTATTTTAATAAAACCAATAAAAATATTCTTAGAATTTACCCAGATTATTATGCCAGGACGTACTTTTGACATTCTCCAAAGTTAAGCCATTTTCAGTATAGGAGTGTCAATCACGAGCCAATATCATTACCTGAAGTAACAATACTGATCTTATCAGAAGGGTGCAGACTTAAGTATTAAGCTTCTGTCATTGTACGCCCTAGTCTCTTGATACACGGCAATCATACCCCATCTGTTGTTAGCAGTAGTCCAATACAAAAGGAGCCCTAAGTGGCAAATGAACGCATGCCCGAATTGACCGAAAGCCAACGCAGCGGCTGGGGCGTGTCCGTCGTGATTCTTTTATCTGCAGCTCAAATGCTTGGATTTGCGGGGTTCATGAGCGGTTATTTCGATCGCACCGCAGCGGGTCTCGAATGGCATGAATTTGTTTGGGATCTGGAAACCACGGGATACACCATCGCCATGGTCGCGGCTTGCATCGCCACAATCGTTCTGTTGTTTAAGTCTGACGAGGATTCAAATTTAAAATTCGGCACGACGATTTTTGTCAGTGTGCCGTTTGTTGCATTCTTGGCATTATTCTTCGACTTGGTTCATCTCGGCCCACAATAATCAAGCGGGTGGGAATACGGGCTCCTCATCGCCGTTCTTCCAGACCGGCCATTTCTTCATCACACCGGTAAAGATATCTGATTCAAGATACGCTTGAAGCCAGCGCTGCAGGTGCGGCAATGGTGCCGCGTCGAACCATTCACGATCTGTATTGGCGAACTGACGCACAAACGGAAAGATCGCATAATCGGCAAGGGAAGGGCGATCCCCAAACAGGTTTTCAGTTTCTGCCAATCGCGCGTCTAACTTCGTTAAAAATTCCATGCCATCTGTCCGATGAACCACCGGGTCTGTACTTTCATCGTAGCGATTTGCGTATTTATAACGATCCAGGTTGTGTTTGAATGGACCATCGCATTCCGCGATTAGCGCAAAAATATCGTCGAGCGAACCATTTTCAGGTGAAAGCCAGCCAACGGGATCATTCTGGGACAACGCCCAGCGCATGATATCCAGGCTTTCTCCTATGACCGTTCCATCATTGAGCTGCAGGACGGGGACAGTCGCCTTGGGAGATATCTGGACCATTTCAGCCGGTTTATCGCGCAGCACGATTTCCCTAAGCTTGCAGTGTTGTTTGCTAACCGACAGCGACAATCGCGCTCGCATGGCATAGGGACAGCGCCGAAATGAATATAATGTGGGGAGCGAGGCGTCGTTCATCCTTCGGAGGCCTTTTTCCTTTTCTCTAAAGGCAATGTACCGATGTGCGCTTCGCCGCGTTCTCGTGCCAGATCAATCTGCTTTTGGCGATCACGAAAACGGCGCTCTTGTGACGGGTGATGCGCGCCAAAACATTTTGGACAACTCACGCCCGGAACGTACTTTTCAGACGCCATATCATCAGCATCAATCGGATTCCGGCATGCGTGGCACATATCGTAATCGCCAAGCTCTAAGCCATGTTTGACCGACACTCGTTGATCAAAGACGAAACAGTCGCCTTCCCATAACGATTCTTCGCGCGGGATATTTTCGAGGTATTTCAGGATGCCACCTTTGAGGTGAAAGACATCTTCAACGCCTTCTTGCTTTAAGAACGCCGTCGCTTTTTCGCAGCGAATGCCACCGGTACAAAACATTGCGATCTTTTTGCCGCCATCAATTTCAGCACGCAACTGTTCTTGATTCTTAAACCAGTCGGGAAATTCACGAAACGCCGTGGTTTTGGGATCGATAGCCCCCTTAAACGTGCCGATCCCAACTTCATAATCATTGCGAGTATCAATCACGAGAACGTCCGGGTCGGATATCAAATCATTCCAGTCTTGTGGGTCCACATAGATCCCAACACTGCGGTTCGGGTCAATATCCGCCACACCCATGGTCACGATCTCTTTTTTGAGGCGCACTTTCATCCGGTAGAACGGCATTTCATCTGCATGGGATTCTTTGACTTCCAACTCTGCACAGCCGGGCATCTGCTGAATATGTGCCAGCACCGCATCAACACCCTCACGGGTGCCCGAAACCGTACCGTTAATGCCTTCGTGCGCCAACAGGATCGTTCCATAAACTTCTGCAGCTTCGCAGGCATTCTGCAATGGTGCCTGGAACTGTTCGAAATCATCCAATCGCGTGAATTTATATAACGCAGCGACCACGATCGATTGCTGAGCAGGCTTTGTTTCGGATGGCGATGTGGTCACTGTCTTACGTCCTCGTTAAGATTCACATGTGGACAAGCACTTGTGCCGTGCTGATCCTTTAAAGCATTGGGCTCAAAGTTTATAACTGAACGATGAGCGATACATCAGAAGTCCGCTATACGCGTCTTCCCATCAATTTCCTGGACTTTAAGGAAATCGATGTCGTCGCTCAACACTGGCGTTCCGTCAAAGGCGATAGAATAGCACCAAAGTGGTCAAATATCGATCTCCTGGCGGTGCCCAGCCGTCTGCTCCCACGTATCTGCGTTGTCGATGTTAAACAAGACCCTCTCGATTTTGTATATCGGTTCTGGGGCACTGACATTACCGACATGCATATGTATGACCTGACCGGGGAATCAATCCAGAACCTGACCTCGCCCAGCTATGCCGATTGTTTGATGGAACAGTATCGCTATGTGCAGGAAACAGCCGAACCCTGTGGATATTTAACGGAAATCCCGCTCGACGCCGGGTATTATACATACTACGCCGTCATTCGATTGCCACTCAGCGCTGACGGCAAAACCATCGATGGCATCATGAGTGCCGAGGAATACGGCGAACAAAAAGGTGAGCTTAAGGAATTGTTCGAGAAAAATTGGCGAGATAAGCAACCCACGTGAGCACCCTTGGCGTCTATGCAGGCTTGTTTGCACTCTCATTTCTGGCCGCCACCATCCTTCCAGCACAATCGGAATTTGGTCTCGCCGGACTTATTTTATCGGATGATTATTCGGTCGCAATGCTGATCGTGGTGGCGAGCGTCGGCAACACGCTGGGCGCCGTTGTGAATTGGGTCATCGGCCGATACATCAATCAGCTTCAAGACAAGAAATGGTTCCCCGCAACACCTGCCCAAGTCGACAAAGCCACAGGCTGGTATCACAAATATGGGCGGTGGAGTTTATTGTTAAGTTGGGCACCTTTTGTCGGTGATCCGCTCACCTTAGCGGCAGGCGTGCTCCGTGAGCCATTTTGGAGCTTCTTTATTCTGGTCGCCGTTGCGAAAACAACACGATTGTCAACGCCGGAGTAAAAACACACCATTGGCCGGAGTAAAAGTAC
>DGNZ01000380.1 GCA_002389175.1 Rhodospirillaceae bacterium UBA4479
GAGAGACTGAATTAGATGGTGGTGGTTAAGAGCAATGGCTGCTCGTCAAAGCCACCAGCCTTTACGGTCAATGGTGTGCCTGCAGGTACCAAAACGTTGAAATTCGCGATGACGGATTTGAATGTGCCATCTTATGATCACGGTGGCGGCACGGTGACATATTCAGGGTCCGCCGATATTCCTGCCGGATCATTTAGCTACAAAGGACCATGCCCGCCGGACGGTGCGCACGATTATAAATTCGTCGTGACGGCGATTAATGCCGCTGGCGATACGGTTCTAGGCCGCGGCCAAGCGGTTCGGGCGTTTCCGCCTAATTAAAACCCAGCTTAAGTGGTCGACGCGGGGAAGGCGTTAGAGCTTCTCCGCCGTCGGCAGCTCTGGCTCTTCCTCATCTTCTTCACCTTCGGGGTGGATTTCATAGATCACCGCCGACGTGTTTTGCATGGGCTGGAAATCGCCCGCATCTTCGATGTCGGGTGTCTCGCGCTGGGTGATTCGAAATGCGATAAAGACCGCTAGGATGATACTGACGCACCCCACAAATCCAAACAGGCCGCCTGCGCCAAACGCATCCATCACAAGTGATGCGATCAACGGCCCCGATGCAGCACCGACACCATAGGAAACGATCAGGCCGCCCGATGCGGGGACCAAGTCCTCGGGCGTTAAAAAGTCATTGGTGTAGGCGACCGCCAGCGGATAGAGCGTGAACGAAAATCCACCAAACATCGCGCTTAGAACCAAAAGCCCGATACCGTTTGCACGGCCATGATTGATCAGTGCCATACAGATTAATGCTGTGCCGATGGCAACGCCCAAAATGATCAACCGCCGATCATACTTATCCGACATCTTGCCGATGGGATATTGCAAGATGAGACCACCAATAATGACCGCACCCATGAATTGGGCGGTTTGAATTTTGTCCAAGCCCGATTGTTCTGCGAACAACGCCCCGACCCCATAGAACGCCCCCATGATCACCCCGGAAAGCATGGATGTTGTCATGCCGGTCGGCGATATCCCCCATAAACGGCCAATTTTAAACCGGGTCGGCTTGGGTAACGTCGGGGCAGCGACGCGGGTCAATACCACGGGCAAAATTGCCAGCGACATCAAGACCGACGTCAGAATATATAATAGCGCCCCCGTTTCATCGGGCACGTTGATCAGGAACTGTCCAGCCCCCTGTCCCAGATACAAGACGACTTGGTACAACGAGAAAACTTGGCCTCGAATTTCATTAGATGACTTTTCGTTAAGCCAACTCTCGGTGCACATAAACATGCCGACCGTCGCGAACCCGACGATGAACCGAAGAAAGCCCCATACAAACGGATCTGGTGTGATGGCATGGGCAAGCGTTGCTGCCGACATCAGTGATCCCAAAGCAGCAAATGCGCGGATATGACCGACCGTGGAAATGATGTGGTGGCACGCACGCGTGCCCATCACGATCCCGATAAAATATAGCGACGTCACCAGACCGACGATGATGGCAGGATAATCCGCTTCCCCCATTCTAAAGGCGAGGATTGTGGATAAGCCCCCCGCGCCGATCATCAAAAGGGCGACGCCGCTTAATAGAGACGAAACAAGGTTGAGCGTAGACAGCATGGCGTATTCCGGAGCGCAAAATAAACTGAATTATATTGCCGCAGTTACGCCCGAACGTTATCCCGCGCAAGTGAATTATTCTCACGCTGCGGATACAAAATTGAGGCCAACCATTACGCTTACAATTGACACTCAAATTGTTGTCACCAGATGCCTATTCTTCATCACATGTCAGGCTCAAAGGGCTGCTGACAGCATCGCGCAACGTCGCGAAATGCTTATCCCAACCGGCATCCATGGAGCGCAATAAGCTAAAGGCCTGCTCGCCAACGGCCTCATCAATCCCTTTATGTTTCAAGGTTAATCGGGTCCCCTCAAACACATCTTCAAGTTTCCACGTCAGCGTTGTCGTGGCGGCAGCCAGCATATGAACAGTGAATGTGCACACCAACTCGTCAGGGGGGCTCATGCTGATCACGGTGCCCCAACAGATTTTATTGTCATCTGTTAAGCCGCCATCGGAATTTTTCAGCAATGCGTAGTCTTCACCCGCGATAAAATCCTTGTCTGCGGGATGGAACCATGTCGCGAGTTTGTCTTTTTCTGTCAGATACGACCAAACCGTTTCTCGTGGTGCGTCAATAATGATTGTCTTGATAAGTGTGCTCGTCGACATGGGGTTATCCTTTTAAAATTAATCTTCGTTTTCAATCGCAGTTTTCAAATTATTTAAGCGGTTATCCCAGAAGCCACTGAAGTAATTGATCCAGTTCGATGCCGCCATGAGGCGATCGGGCTCAAGAGTATTGATCCGCTCACGGCCATTGGGACGCACAGATATCAAACCGCCTTGTTCGAGAACATTGAGGTGTTTTTTAACGGCAGCACGCGTCATCTCGAAACCTTGCGCAAGCTCTCCAATGCTCATATCGCGATCACCCAGACGCTTCAGAATATGTCGCCTCGTCGGATCAGCGAGCGCCTTAAACGTGCTTTGAATTTCTGCTTCTATGATTTGCACGGCACACCTCTCTGTAAACATGATACCTTTTAGTATCATATATAATAATACCAAAAGGTATCATGTCAAGCTGTGACAAAATCAATGACGCGAACCGCATTTCGATCAGGGTTTAGTCAATGAGTGAAGCTGCGTGATGCCGCAAGTGATCTTCGATGAAACTGGCAATGAAGAAATACGAATGATCGTATCCAGGCTGCATGCGGATTTCGCACGCCTGGTCTGCTGCCGTGCATGCGTCTGCAAACAAATGGGGCTTTAGTTGTTCATCTAAAAAATTATCCGCGTCGCCTTGGTCAATCAGGATTTTGCCGGGATGCGTGCGGCCTGCGGTGACCAGCGCCGTTGCATCGTATTCGGCCCATGTGGCCTGATCATCGCCCAGATACCCAGCCAATGCCTTTTGGCCCCAGGGGACTTGGCTTGGCGCTACGATGGGTGAAAATGCGGAAACGGATTGATAGGTGTCGGGATTTTTAAGCGCGATGGTCAGCGCCCCATGGCCGCCCATCGAATGCCCCATGATGCCTTGTGCATCGGCGCGGGCGGGGAAATGCTTAAAGATTAACGCGGGTAATTCACCAGTGATGTAACTGTACATTTGATAATGCGCGGCCCAGGGGTCCTCGGTCGCATCGACGTAAAACCCGGCCCCAGACCCGAAATCATACGCATCGTCCTGGCCCGGAATATCGACACCGCGCGGGCTGGTATCGGGTGCGACGATGACAAGGCCAAGCTCTGCGGCGACACGTTGCGCGCCCGCTTTGACGGTGAAATTTTCCTCGGTGCAAGTCAGGCCGGACAGCCAGAAAACAACGGGGCAGGGCTCAGATGCCGCTTGTGGGGGCGTGAAGACGGCAAATTTCATGTCGCAATTCAACTGCTGCGAGGTGTGTTGATACACACCCTGTATGCCGCCAAAGCAGATATTTTCCTGAACGGTTTGGTAACTCATGGTGATGCCCTTTTTGTATATTTCTCGCCGCAGTATGCCGTTGCATCCAGTGACATCAAGACCTCAACTTTTCATTTCGCACAATCCACTCTTGTCATCCCGTACAAGCGTAGCGCGATCCGGGACCCATGATCGGGCAGTAAAATTTGGGTCCCGGCTTGCGCCGGGATGACAAGAAAAGGGAAGCGGCATCTAAATCTCAACCACATCTGTTTTAAATTGTGTCATCCCGGGCTCGACCCGGGACCCACATGCAACCGCCAGACTGACAAGTTGAAAAAAACCGTGTTATCCCATCCATAACAATCAGTATGATCACTTATGCATACGTCTACATCATGGCCAGCAAACGCAACGGCACGCTTTACACGGGCGTGACATCAGATCTAATCATGCGCGTTTGGCAACATAAACAAGGCACGGGGTCAAAATTCACTGCTAAATACCAAATAAATAGACTGGTATTTTACGAGCCATATAAGGACATTGATGCGGCCATCGCACGTGAGAAGCAGCTAAAAAATTGGAAGCGAGAGTGGAAGGTCGAGTTGATTGAGACCGACAATCCCTATTGGCGTGACCTATATCCAGATATAGCAACACCTTGATCTTTCCGCTTGCATACACCCCCCCCTCTCAATTGTCATCCCGGACAAGCGCAGCGCGATCCGGGACCTATGAGTGGGCCGTAAAAGTTGGGTCCCGGCTTTCGCCGGGATGACAATTGGGAGGTGAGGGACAATACACGGCCTCGCTCAGCCTGTCCGAAATGACAATGAGGGGAGAGCGGTGGAGAGATGATTAATCGCTAATACCCTTGGCATGAAAGATATATCCCAGTGTGTTCATTAGCAGTTGGGCGGCGAGGAACGCGGTGGTGCCGTCGCGGTCATAATCTGGGGCGACTTCGACCAAATCCATGCCGACGATATTACCTTGTTGGGTCAGGCCCTGAAGAATTTCTAAAACCTCGTAATACAAAAAACCACCATGGCTGGGTGTGCCCGTGCCAGGTGCGATAGATGGGTCGAAGCCGTCGATATCGATGGTGCAGTAATACCGCACCCCCTTGGGAATGCGGTCTAGTACACCATGAGTGCCGAGTTTGCGTACATGGCGGACGGAGAGGATATCCGACCCTGCTTTGCGAGCGGCTTCGTAGTCGGCCCGGTTGGATGACGACACAAAGCGGATGCCCATTTGGGTAAAGCCGGTAACGTGCGACAATTCAGACGCGCGGCGCAACGGGTTACCGTGGCCATAGCGCACGCCATGACGTTCATCGACAAAATCCAAATGCGCATCAAAGTGGATGATGTGCACGGGCTCTTCGGTATCGAATGCCTTGATGCATGGAATGTGAACGGAATGATCGCCGCCCAGTACCAAAGGCATCGCACCCGCCTTGAGAATTTTGCGGACACCGAATTCAATGTTGTCGTGTGATTTGATGGTGTCGGTATGGATCATATCGGCATCGCCGATGTCGACGATTTTAACCTCACCCGCAGGCATATAGGTAACGTCGTCTTCGAAGTCGTACATGCCGCCATGTCCGAAGGAAAACAAGGTTGATGCTTCGCGGATGGCACGTGGACCAAAGCGTGCACCTGCCCGGTACTGGGTCCCCATATCAAACGGTGCGCCCAGCACGCAGACATCGGTTCCTTCCAGATCATCCCAATCCAACGCAACAGGTTGTTTGCCGAACGTGCAATGCCCGACAAAGGGAAGGTTTAATCGGCCGGTGTCATATGTGTTGTCGCTCATAACATTTGGCCCTTTAGTTGATAATGTCGCGAAGGTGTTCGCCGATGCCACTGTAGTTTGCATCGGCAAGACGTACCAGGGCCGCTACACCTCGTTTGTCGTTGGCCAACAGGATGACATAATTATTCAAGATCTCGGCCAACAATGGGTTTGGGTCTTGGCCTTGTGGTAGGACATCGGCGAAACCACTGATAATATTTTCTACATACATGGGGTCGGTAGTGGCGCCAAACGCGGCCATATAAATCACGGCCATGGCGGGCGTTTGTGCGGGACGGGCGACGAACATTTTGGCCAATCCATTGGTCGACAACTCGGCAACCAGCGCACTGTGTTCCCCAGCACCCCATCTTTTTAGAAGTTCTGAGGACTCTTCGGACTGCGACACGCTGACGCCCAAGATCATGGCGCGTCGTATAATCGGGTGTTTGATGCTTTCGATCATCGGCTCAATCTCAAGCAGCCATTCCGGATGTGCCTTGGCGACACTGCTGATCATGCCAAGCGCGTGGCTATAGATGAATTCAAGATCAGTTTTATCTTGTAGATTGGCGGCATTCTCCCAGCCTCGAAGTTGAACTTCGGCGTCAAAAATATTTGATGCATAGCCGGTCGCGCTGTTGATAGGTTTTTGAATTGCCTGAGCCTGAGTTGTTGTTGAGGCTACGGCGAAAAGAAATACGCTGATCAATGCAGTTGCCCAGAGACACACCGCATTTTGTTTTTTAGTTTTCATGTCACACCTGAGCAAAAGGCTAGTCGGTTGCTCCGGCAAAGTACCATGCGCGCATGGAGTCTCGAACGATTTTCCGATCAACAACAGAGAAAATCGCGGTGACGTTTTCGCCGTCATCAGACAGGGGGGCCCGGTATGAGTAAACGGTCGTCGCAAGGTTCTCGTATTCGATATTATATGCCAGCGGCTGACGCGCTTCGACGACGCGATCGTATTGTACGCGCAGATGGTCTTGTGCCCAGTCCGGTTGAATATCGCTCAACAGGCGCCCCGTAAAATCCTCGCCGTAATAATCTGCGTGGCCACGTCCCCAGTATCGAAAGCGATATTCATCGCCAGGCAGGACGTCGCATACGATGACATAAGGTATGTAGGCGGCAGGGAGTTCGAGAAGATTGATATCTGACCATTTGGGTGCAAACCGACCATCTGCTTTACTGAGCCAGTAAGCATGTACGAGGACCATCGCCTCATCAATATGGTCAGCCGGATCTGCCTCAATCCGGGTCCGGATTGGGTTGCGCTCGCTCAAGACACACTCTCCATTCTTATGGGCTTATGCTGCCCAGTTGGTGGAGATGTTGCGCATTGATTACGTGACAGGCAAGAAATAATTAGCGGGTTATTCTTTATTTATGCAACATATAGGAGAATTAGCTGCAAAATTGGCGAAAAAGGACGCGTTTATCCTTTGATGAGGGGCTATAGAATAGCATCAACTGCTTCTAGGCAGCCTTCGAGATATCCGCCATGCTCGGCCGCGACCTCGGTTCCGATGAACGCGAGCCCCTCCGCCCATTCACCAGGTACACGTATCGGTGCATAGACAGGATGATATGGTAGCGGGTTCAAATCTTCTGCGACCGCCGTCAGTTGATCTTCGGCCCAGTCTTTATAAAAAACAGATCGAGGCGTTTTGGCATCTTCTCCAAACATGCGGGTGAACTGCGCCACGGCCAATGATTCGATTTTTGCAGCTTGGCCTTTGCGTTGCGCCGCAGGAACACCGATAAATCCGAATAACGCGTATGTTCCAAGTTTTTGTGGGGATGCGTCATGAATTTCCATGATCGGGCCCTTATGGCTGAACCCGTGACCCGACAGTTCGCGCTCTCGCCAAATCGGTCGATCATAGACGGCGACGATCTTGGCATGACCCGCCATCCACGTTGGAACAGCGCGCATTTGATCCAAGACGTCTTTGGGGAATTCGGGCGTATAGAGGATTCGTTTGGCAGCAATGCGTGGCGGGATGGCCAAAAGAACACGATCCGCAACAAAACTGTCATTCAACGTTTTAACAGTCATCGACGTCGCATTTTTTTCGATCCGGGTGACAGTTTGGAGAAACCGAATGCATCCTTCTGGCAGCAATGCGCATATGGCATCAACCAGCGCGCCCGTGCTGCCGACGATCCGTTGCGGCTTTGGGCCCATCGGCTGTGGTGGCATCAACTGCACAGGCCCGTTCTGCGGCTCATAGACCATGTCGCCCACGGCCCATTGGTCAAAGGTCTCAAGGCCAAGCGCCGCCAGTAACTTAGGAATCCGGTGCTGATGATCAGGCCAGAACCAGGTTGGTCCCAGGTCGAACTTGGGGCCTGTTGGTGACATCTGATCCGCACGGATACGCCCACCCGCGCGGTCACGACCTTCAAGGACGATCACGTCCTCGCCACGTTCGGTTAATCGCATGGCGGCATAAAGGCCGGACAAGCCCGCGCCGACGATGACTGTGGTCATATGGTTGTTGTGATCATCAAAACTCGACGACGGCGCGGATGCTCTCGCCCCGGTGCATCAGATCAAAGCCCTCATTGATATCATCGAGCGTCAGTTTGTGGGTGATCAGATCATCAATGTTGATCTTGCCATCCATGTACCAATCTACGATTTTAGGTACATCGGTGCGTCCCTTAGCACCTCCAAAAGCCGTGCCACGCCAGACCCGGCCAGTGACCAGTTGGAACGGACGGGTGGAGATTTCCTGACCTGCGCCAGCCACGCCGATGATGGTGCTTTCGCCCCAGCCCTTGTGGCAGCATTCCAGTGCCTGGCGCATGGTATCGGTGCGCCCGATACATTCAAACGAATGGTCCGCGCCGCCGTCGGTCAGGTCGACCAAGTACGGGACCAGGTCACCTTCGACTTCGAGTGGGTTCACAAAGTGCGTCATGCCAAATTTCTCGGCGATGGCTTTTCGTTTTGGGTTGATATCAACGCCGACGATCTTGTTCGCGCCGACCAAGCGTGCACCCTGAATAACGTTCAAGCCAATGCCGCCCAAGCCAAAAACAATGACGTTATCGCCGGGACGGACCTTGGCCGTATTGATGACGGCACCAACGCCGGTGGTAACGCCACACCCGATGTAACAGATTTTGTCGAACGGCGCGTCTTTGCGCACTTTGGCCAATGCAATTTCAGGCAACACTGTGTAATTCGAAAACGTAGACGTACCCATGTAGTGATAAATCGGGTCCTTGCCGATGCGGAACCGCGCTGTACCATCGGGCATCACGCCCTGGCCCTGGGTGGTGCGGATCGCTTGGCATAAATTCGTGCGCCCTGATGTGCAGTAATCGCATTCACGGCATTCAGGCGTATACAACGGAATGACGTGATCGCCTTTTTTCAGGCTTGTTACACCCTTGCCTATGTCGACAACGATGCCCGCACCCTCATGGCCCAGGATCGAAGGGAAAATGCCTTCTGGGTCTTCGCCGGACCGGGTGAATTCATCGGTGTGGCAAATGCCAGTGGCTTTGATTTCAACAACGACTTCGCCGTCCCGTGGTCCATCCAACTGGACAGTTTCAATCGACAAAGGTTGGCCTGCTTCAAAAGCGACGGCGGCACGTGTTTCCATGATTTCCTCCTGTGGGTGCGGTTCACTATTCGGACCGCAATAATTTGCTGACAAAACTATGCCTGATCAGGGTGGGCCGATGCAATCATAGACCGTGCACAAAACACCTCTTGCATCTGGCGTTCGTGCCACCGATATCCTGACGGACGCGGAACGAAGGATATGTCATGGATTCAGCAACGCAATTTGCCCTTGGGGCTGTGATTGGTGCAGTCGCGCTTGGCCCAAGAATTGGCGCGCGTAAGGCCATCATCATCGGTGGGCTGATGGGCACCGTTCCGGATTTGGATACGTTTATTCCCTCCGATGATCCGGTATCATCGTTCACGTCGCACCGGGGTGCCTCGCATTCATTGATTATCCAGGCGCTGGTGACGCCCTTGTTTGCTGAACCATTGGTGCGCTTTTTTAAAAGCCTGCGTGACCATCGGATACGGACATATCTTGCGATCTATTTGATATTCGCGACACATGCGCTGATCGATGCCATGACAATTTATGGGACACGATTGTTATATCCCATCATCGATACACCGTTTGGTGTTGGGTCCGTTTTCATTATTGATCCACTGTATTCGTTTCCGTTGGTTCTCATCGTGCTTTGGGGGCTGGTATCATCTGGATACTCCTCGCAGTTGGCGACGTGGGCCAAACGGGCGCTGATGGTATCGAGCGCTTATATGCTGCTCAGCATTCCACTACAGCAATTGGCCGAGGCTAAAGCTGTCCGAGTATTAGAAGACCGTGGCATCTCACCAGAACGTATTTTGACGGTCGCGGCACCATTTACGACCCTTTATTGGAAGACCATCGCAATTGATTGTAATCGCTATATCAATCTCTATACGTCGATCTTGGGTGGGGATGATGCGGTGACGGCCTATATCCATCCTCGCCGTTCGGATTTGATAGCGTGCTTATCGACGAACCTGCGATACCAAGAATTGAGCGCGTTTAACAAAGGCATCTTTAGTTTGGACATCGAGGAGGGTGAGGTTGTGATGTCGGATTTGCGCATGGGACTTTCGCCCAACTACGTGTTTCGGTTTGCCATTGCCGAAGCGACGGATGAAGGCATAAAACCGCTCGATCTGCCGTCTCACAAACCGGTTATCCGTGGTGTGGACGGTGATTGGGATTGGGTATTCGCTGGGATCATGGGGGCGCCGGTCTCTCGTTTGGCTGAGGCATCAACTTCGGTTGCTCTCAACGACCTTGGCCCACGAACGCAAACATTTGCGATGACAAGATGTGGTCTGGGTCCCGCATCAAGTCCGGGATGACAATAAAAAATCCTTAAGCCCGTCCATATCCATGGGTATGTCGGATTATGCATATGTTTACATCATGGCGAGCCAACACAATGGGACGCTTTACGTAGGTGTGACAACAGATCTGAAGACGTGCATTTGGAAGCATATGCAAGGCGTCGGTTCGCGGTTTACTGCGCGGTACGGTGTGAAAACATTGGTATTTTTTGTGCCGCATAAAGAAATAGATGCTGCTATTGCACGCAAGAAAGCGATAAAAAATTGGAAACGTGAGTGGAAGCTAAAACTCATCGAAAGCCAAAATCAGGCATGGCGAGATTTGTTCTTTGAAATTGCGAAACCCTAATCTTGTCATTCCGGCGAAAGCCGGGACTCAGATTTCAAATTCAGCATTGTCAGTTAGAAATAATCAAGGAGTGTCTAAAGCCGCTTTGTGTAGACGTATTCAAAGGATTTAGAGGCATCTGCACGACGCACCAAGCCGGGCTGGCGATCATAATCCAAACGCTCATAAAGGCGATGCGCATTCAAAAAGCGCGAATCCGTATATAGCATCATCATGTCCGCTGACATGTCATCGCGCGCCGTGCGTTCGACCAAATTACACAGCGCCTGACCGATACCCCGGCCTCGTGCGCTTGGTGACACATACAATTTATGTAAGCGTGCCACATGGGGCGCATCGGTGGGGGTGAGGGCAACTGTGCCGCACAACTGGTCACCGCATTCTGCGACCCAAAACTTACCGCCCAATTTGTAAAACGAGGATGCGGGCGAACGTAACTCTGGCTCTTCTTTATCAACCAGCAGGACGCAGCCTTGGTATTCGCTATACACGTCACTAATTAATTCGATCACCTGATCAGCATCATCATCCGTAACAGGCCGGACAATAGCGTCGGCGATACGGGTCGATATTTCTTTGGTTGCGAGTGCGGGCATGCTCAATTACGGCCTTCCAACAATCCGCGCGCGATCACTTGGGCTTGAATTTCTGCAGCACCTTCGAACACGTTCAAAATACGTGCATCGCACAGCACCCGTGAAATCGGATATTCAAGGGCATAGCCATTGCCGCCATGAATTTGCAAGGCACCGTCAGCGTTGGCCCAAGCAACCCGCGCCCCGAGCAGCTTCGCCATGCCAGCTTCGATATCGCAGCGCCGATCAGAATCTTTTTCACGACCCGAGAAATAAGTAAGTTGGCGAGCAATCATGGTTTCGACTGCCATCCACGCGAGCTTTCCGTGAACACGTGGGAACTTGAAAATTGGCTTGCCGAATTGGATGCGATCCTTGGCATATTGCAGGCCAAGTTCCATGGCATTTTGCGCAACACCAACCGCGCGCGCCGCGGTTTGAATGCGGGCACTTTCGAACGTTGCCATCAACTGTTTGAAGCCTTGACCTTCTTCGCCGCCCAGCAATTGTTCAGCCGGGACCTTCATCCCATCAAAGCCAAGCTCGTATTCCTTCATGCCGCGATAGCCCAACACTTCGATCTCGCCGCCGGTCATGCCGTCTTTGGGGAAAGGATCTTCGTCGGTGCCACGAGGTTTTTCAACAAGCAGCATCGACAATCCCTTGTAGCCAGGTACGTCGGCATTGGTGCGGGCCAGTAGCGTCATCATATCGGTCCGCGCAGCGTGGGTAATCCACGTCTTGTTGCCAGTAACTGTGTATTCGTCACCTTCTAAGGTCGCGCGTGTTTTTAATGACGCCAAGTCAGACCCGGTTCCAGGTTCCGTGAATACAGCCGTGGGTAAAAGCTCTCCCGATGCGATCTTTGGAAGATATGTTTCCTTTTGCGCGTCTGTCCCGCCAAGCCGGATCAGCTCTGCAGCGATCTCAGAGCGCGTGCCGAGAGAGCCGACACCGATGTAGGCACGTGAAAGTTCCTCGGTGACGACACACATGGCCATTTTGCCAAGGCCGAGGCCGCCGAACTCTTCGGGGACCGTCAAGCCAAAGACGCCGAGTTCCGACATTTGGTTGACCACGTCCATCGGGATCAACTCATCCTTTAGATGCCACTCATGGGCAAAGGGGAGGACTTGTTCCTCGGCGAAGCGTCGGAACTGATCGCGGATCATATCGAGGGTTTCGTCCGACAAAGCAGGTGCGCCGAAATGTTCATCTTCAATAAATGCTGCAATTTGCAGGCGTACGGCATCGGTGTTGCCGTTGGCCATCAGGGTGCGGACGCCGTCGTTTGATATCAAAGCATGATGCGCGTCGTCGGGAATGCCGAGATCATTTGGGCGGACGATCTCTAGCTGGCTGAGCGCGATGCCGCCTGAAAGCTGGCTGAGGTATTCACCAAAAGCAGCCTGAAGCATCAGTTGTTCAAGAGTATCAAAACGGCCTTCTGCCTGTAGACGCCCGGCCCATTCACGCATTTGGCGCAGACCTTCGACGTACGTGGCGAACCATGCCAGCCCATGGACAGCGGTTTGGTGCTGTTCGACCAGCGCGCCTTTTGCACGGCCATCAACGACCACAAGATCGCTTACGGCTTGACGTGCTGAAGCAAAAAAAGTTTCAGCAGCTGAAAGAGCCGTATCGGTTAATGATAACAAATCGGCCAGAACGGCGTGTTCTGGTTGTCCGCTAGCGTCCATGGTGATTTCCTTAACGATCGTCTGAAAAAGGTTAGAAGACGGGCCAGCCTAGCGACTGGCCCGTTCGAATCAATCTTCCAAGCAGTCTTCGACAGTGCGGCAGCCAGGTTTCTTGGCTTGAACCAGCACGGCCATATTCCCGGGGCGATGTTGGTTGCGCATCATCTTCATGTGCGCCGCAGGAATATCATCCCACGAGAACACTTCTGACATACAAGGATCAAGACGACGCTCAATGACCAACTGGTTGGCTTGCGACGCTTGTTTCAAGTTGGCAAAGTGGCTGCCCTGAATCCGCTTTTGGCGCATCCATACAAAGCGCGCGTCCATTGTCAGGTTAAAGCCCGTGGTGCCAGCACAGAACACGACCATGCCGCCGCGTTTCACGACGTTACAACTGACAGGGAAGGTGGCTTCGCCTGGGTGCTCAAATACAAAGTCGACGTCATTGCCTTTGCCGGTGATTTCCCAAATGGCTTTGCCGAACTTGCGGGTTTCTTTCATATAGTCTTTGAAGCCGTCGCCGTTCACTTCTGGCAACTGACCCCAGCAGTTGAAGTCTTTGCGGTTGATGACGCCCTTGGCACCCAAGCCCATGACGAAATCGCGCTTGTCTTCATCTGAAATCACACCAATTGCGTTTGCACCTGCGGTCGCGATCAACTGGATGGCCATTGATCCCAAGCCACCAGATGCACCCCAAACCAAAACGTTATGGCCTGGGCGTAAAATATGTGGACGGTGTCCAAACAGCATGCGGTAAGCAGTTGCGAGTGTCAGCGTGTAACATGCGCTTTCTTCCCAAGTCAGGTGCTTGGGGCGCATCATGCATTGGCGATCTTGGACGCGGCAGAACTGCGAGAACGAGCCATCTGGCGTCTCATAACCCCAAATACGTTGGGATGTGGAATACATCGGATCTCCACCGTTACATTCCTCGTCGTCACCGTCATCTTGGTTGCAGTGGACCACGACTTCGTCGCCAACTTTGAAACGTTTAACTTTGTTGCCAACAGCATAGACGACGCCAGCAGCATCAGAACCCGCGATGTGATATTCAGCTTTGTGATAATCAAATGGAGAGATCGGCGTGCCCAAGGCAGCCCACACACCGTTGTAGTTCACACCCGCCGCCATCACCATGATCAAGACATCGTGGCTGTCCAATTCTGGAACGTCGACAACCTCAACCTGCATGGCCGTATCTGGATCACCGTGGCGCTCTTTACGAATGGCCCAAGCATACATTTGCTTTGGCACATGCCCCAACGGTGGGATTTCGCCCATCTCGTATAGGTCTTTTTTTGGCTGGCTCGCCTGGAAATCAATTACTTCAGCTGTGTCGTTCATTGCGCGTTCCCTTCAGATTTAATTTGGCGAACCGCGCGCCTCCCAACACGTCGGCCATACCCTATAGTCGCTCCACATTACAGATTTATTGCAATGCAATATAAGCATTAGACGGATTCCCCTTTCTTCGCAATGCACAATTTGCTAGTGTTTTGATAATTTATGGCTCTTTTTGAAATATAATTACAAAAATAACTTCATATAGTAAGTTTAACGACTATTAGGGGATTGTTATGAAAGATAATTACGTGACAGAAAAACAAGACCATGTTGCGTCTGCACAAAAAGACAGCACCCCTAAAAAAGATCGTCCATGGCTTTTTCGAACGTATTCAGGGCATTCCTCTGCAACAGAATCGAATAAATTGTATCGATCGAACCTCGAAAAAGGCCAAACCGGACTTTCAGTTGCCTTCGATTTACCGACACAGACCGGATATGACAGCGATCATTCGTTGGCACGGGGTGAGGTCGGCAAAGTCGGCGTGCCGATTTCTCATCTTGGTGATATGGAAACTCTGTTGGATGGTATCCCGCTCGACAAAATGAATACGTCGATGACGATTAATGCACCAGCGGCGTGGTTGCTCGCCCTATATATCGCGACAGCTGAGAAGCAGGGCATTGATCGAAAAGCGCTCACGGGCACGATCCAAAACGACATCATCAAAGAATATCTTTCACGGGGGACTTATATATTTCCGCCAGCGGCCAGCCTTCGCCTGATTACGGACGTTGTTAGCTTCACCTATAACGAAGTGCCAAAATGGAATCCCATGAACATCTGCTCGTACCACCTGCAAGAAGCAGGTGCGACGCCGGTGCAGGAATTGGCGTTTGCATTGGCGAACGCTATTGAAGTCCTGGACCTGGTGCGCCCGCAAGTACCTGAAGCCGATTTCCCGACCGTTGTCGGGCGAATCAGTTTCTTTGTGAACGCAGGTGTTAAGTTTGTCACCGAAATGTGCAAAATGCGCGCGTTCACCGAACTGTGGGATGAAATCTGCCGTACGCGTTATGGCGTCGAAGACCCAAAACTGCGTCGCTTCCGTTATGGGGTGCAGGTCAATTCGTTGGGACTGACCGAGCAGCAGCCGGAAAACAACGTCTACCGGATTTTATTGGAAATGTTGGCCGTCACATTATCAAAGAATGCCCGCGCACGTGCTGTGCAGTTACCAGCATGGAACGAGGCGTTGGGCCTGCCGCGTCCATGGGATCAGCAATGGTCGCTTCGACTTCAGCAGATTGTAGCTTACGAATCTGATCTTTTGGAATACGGTGATTTGTTCGATGGCTCTCCGGTGGTTGAGGCCAAGGTTAAAGAACTCAAAGCCGCAGCACTTGAAGAACTCAAAACCATTGATGATATGGGTGGGGCAGTTGCAGCTGTCGAAAATTCTTATATGAAGCGCCGCTTGGTTGAGAGCAACTCCGAACGATTGACCGCAATCGAAGCGGGCGAACAAATCGTTGTCGGCGTGAATAAATATGTTGAGGCTGAGGCATCACCGTTGACCGCAACGGATGATGCGATCATGACCGTCGATGCGTCCGCTGAGAGCGCAAAGATTTCAGCCCTCGAACAATGGCGGGGCACCCGCGATGCCGCTGCTGTTGCCGATGCGTTGGCTGCCCTGACGGCGGCTGCGAAAAATGGTGACAATATCATGGAACCTTCTATCGCGTGTGCCCACGCGGGCGTAACGACGGGTGAATGGTCGGGCGTGTTGCGTGACGTGTTCGGTGAATACCGCGCACCAACAGGGGTGGGCGGATCGGGCAGTGTATCGGGTGAGAGCATTCAGCGCATCCAAGGCCGGGTCGCTGATCTCGAAGATGTTTTGGGCACACGCCTGAAGATGTTGGTCGGCAAACCTGGCTTGGACGGACATTCAAATGGCGCCGAGCAAATCGCCGTCCGCGCCCGTGATGCCGGGATCGAAGTTGTGTACGAAGGGATTCGCTTAACCCCTGCCGAAATCGTTGCGGCCGCAGGCCAAGAAGACGTTCACGTTGTGGGCCTGTCGATCCTATCTGGATCACACATCACTTTGGTCGCTGATATTGTGAAGCAAATGGCCGAGGCCGGATTGTCCGACGTCCCTGTTGTCGTCGGTGGGATCATTCCGCCTGAAGATGAAAAGACATTGCTGGCATCCGGTGTGGCAGCGGTCTACACGCCCAAAGATTTCGACATCAACAAAATCCTGGATAACATCGTCGACATCGTTGAGGGCGTGCACAAACGCGCGGCTTAGTCTGGCCGTTTCGGCGGGTTGCCGGAGGTAATAAAAAAGTTGTCACCCCAAACTTGATTTGGGGCCCATCTTAACTAACGAATATTGTCTTTAGGATGGAAATAGATCCCAAATCAAGTTTGGGATGACAATGAGGCAAAGTTGTTTCTGTCAGCCCGTCACGAAATCGTCCTCGTCATCTGTACCTGTGCCGATTAAGTTTCATCTCAATCTTCTGTACCATTGGAGTTGTTGATGACCGCGCCCAGTTATTTAGATCCCGTGACGAACGAAACCTTTCCCATCGACACGACGACGTGGCGCGCGCCCTCTGGGCGACCGTTGATGATGACGCCGTTGCCCGGCATTACGCGCGATCAAATTGATCAAAGTGAACGGTCGATCTGGCGCTACGGGGCTGCGATGCCCATGCATGTCGAAAACCCTGTATCGATGGGCGAGGGATGCACGCCGCTGCACCCCGGTCAATACAAAGGATATTCGTGCGGGTTCAAGCTGGAATGGTTTTCACCGACGGGATCGTTCAAGGACCGAGGCGCGTCAGCTCTCATTTCAATGCTCCAGCAGATAGGAGTGCCGGCGGTTTTAGAAGACAGCTCAGGGAATGGTGGTGCGGCGATTGCTGGATATGGTGCCATGGCGGGGATGCATGTGAAGGTGTTCGTGCCCGCATCAACGTCCATCGCCAAGGTGGCGCAAGCCAAAGCATACGGTGCTGATATCGTCCGCGTCCCCGGTCCGCGTGAAGCGACCGAGGCGGCTGCCATCGATATGTCGACCGAGATTTTCTACGCCAGTCACAACTGGCACCCGTTTTTTCTGCAGGGCACCAAAACACTCGGATACGAAATCTGGGAAGATTTAGGGTATCGAATCCCAGATAACATCGTCATCCCGGCATCGGCGGGCAGTAACCTCCTCGGTTGTTACTTGGCTTTCACGGAACTGATGGCGTCGGGAGAAATAGACCGATTGCCGCGTTTGTTCGTCTCGCAACCCGAAAATGTCGCCCCATTACATGCCGCATTCCAGGCTGGAGTGGATGATTATGTGGATCAAGAATTCGCACCGACCGTCGCCGAAGGGACTGCAATCAAGCGCCCTATTCGTTTGCGTGAAATGCTGCACGCGTTGAGGGAAAGCGGTGGCGGCACCGTCGCCGTTTCAGAAAATGAAATTGTTGCGGCAAGCTTGGGGCTCGCACGTGATGGAATTTATGTAGAACCGACCTGTGCCCATGCCGCCGCGGGCTTCGCAAAATTGGTCGAGGGCGGTAGCATCAACGCTACAGACGATACGGTTGTCATCCTGACGGGAACGGGTCTTAAGACAACGGGGTTCTACGCTGAGCAACTGGGCGACGACGGCGAAACTTGATCGCTGAGAATATTACTCGGCGGGTGCTGTGTGCGCGCGACCAACGGGGGTTTCATTCCGGCGTAAAGCATCGGCAAAATAGTGGTTCCGATCACGGTGGCCCGCCTCGTCTTCGCGGACCTGGACAACCACATCGCGTAACGTTGCATTGCGAGGCATGTTCCAATACTCAATCGCAACTTTTGGCGCAGGTGGATTGGGATGATTGCCAGCATCGATATCTTCTAGGTAGCGGGTATAACTAACGACGGCTTCTTCTTCGAAATAACCGACGACCCGGTGCGCAACCGATGGTGCGAACAGATAGAGCCAAAAGTAGAAATTATAGAACACGGCCTGAGTGCACATGATGATGGCGCGCTCAAAGGCTGTCGGCTGAGCGACATGGACAAATGTCATCAGGTGCATACGTTCGTTATCTGCTTCGTCGAGCAGTTCGTGGACCCAGCCATGGTCATCACGAATATGACGAAGGGCGCGCAAGTGTTGCAGCAATCCGCCGACCATGCCGGGTACCGCCGCAACGGTTTCCAAGACAACGGCGCGGTGGCCATATCTGCCTGCAAAGAATTTATCGGCAACGAACCGCAACGCTTTGACAAATATCAAGGCAACACGATCCCCAAAAGTTTCAGGGGTGAAATGATCTTTGGGCGTTGTTACATCGCGTGACATGTCTTTCTCCGAAAAGAATGAGGCATATGCACGTGATACGGGGATGATCCCGGTCTGGATTGATGTTTTGGGATTAAGTTTTCGTCATGATTTGGTTTATAAAGCCATCATGCAGGTGATCAGCCTTTGCGCTTGGGCACCACGACACTAATCGCGCCGTCTTTGATGCCGCTCACGTGTGGGTTCTTGACCTTTGGCTTCATGGTTTCATTCAAGAATTTTACCACACCATCCTGGTGTTTCTCGACGATTGGATACCATGTGACATAAAGGCCGCCGTTAATCTCGTACTCGTTGATATCTTCATTTTCTTGCGCCGTATCAAGCGCAGAAGCCAGGTTGCTTGTCCGATCAACATAGACCCATCCGGGCTTTACGCCTGAGTGCCAGATCACATAGACGCCACTGAGGCCTCGCAGCCCTTCTGAAGTCGTGTCAATATGGAGCAACCGGTGAAACTTGCCGCGCGAATTTCGCACCCAATCAACTTCGATGGGGGGGCCTGTGTACGCGCTTCCCGGTTTATCTTTTTTGAAAAATCCGAGCATATTTGTTTCCTTAACCAATCTCGACTCAAGAGCATAACGGCTTATTGGTTGCCAAGCGGTTAAGAATGCCGCCCCGTCAGCCATTCGCCAAGCGAATTTGATATATTCCCAAAATAAGAATTTAAATAAGGTATCTTTCTCATTTCGCGAAGGATGGCTTCTTTTATGATGTCTTCCGAAACGGCGAGTTCATCCCTAAATAAGATGGAACAGGGAGGCGTTATGAAAATTGATCGGATCGACCATTTTGTTTTGACCGTCAAAGATGTCGCAGCGACATGCGAATTCTATGAGCGGGCACTTGGCATGACGCGCGAGGAATTTGGTGTGGGTCGTGTGGCGCTGAAATTTGGTGCTCAGAAAATTAATTTGCACGAGGCCGGGAACGAATTGGAGCCCAAGGCGCTGCATCCAACGCCGGGTGGTGGAGATTTTTGCCTGATCACGGCAACGCCCATCGATGACGTTGTGCGTCATTTGCAAAAAGCTAATGTTGAGATTGAATTACTACCAAGCTCCCGAACGGGCGCTACGGGCCCGATTACATCAGTATATTTTCGCGACCCCGACCAAAACTTGGTCGAAGTTTCGACTTATGACTAACCAAACCCCACGACAACGACGTGTGAGTAAGAAAACATGACTAAAGATGATGACGAGATTACGGGGCCTCTCTCGGGGCTGAAAATACTAGAACTTGGGCATTTTATCGCAGCCCCGTTTGCCACCAGAGTGCTCGCTGACTTGGGTGCAGATGTGATTAAGGTTGAACCGCCAAAGCGCGGTGATCCAGTGCGCACTTGGGGGGACATTCCCGAAGGCCATCAGCATTCTGTTTGGTGGTCAGTACACGGACGCAACAAACGATCTGTGACAGTTGATATGAAACAACCCGAAGGCATTGCCTTGGTGAAGCGACTGATAAAAGAAGTCGATGCCGTCGTTGAAAACTTCAAACCGGGCCAGTTGGCGAAATGGGGACTGGGGCCAAACGACGTCGCTGAAATTAATCCCGATGCCATCATGGTGCAAATATCTGGTTACGGGCAAACTGGGCCGGGCCATAATCGTGCTGCGTTTGGGGTGATCGGAGAAGCCATTGGCGGCATCCGCCATCTCACAGGCTATCCCGCCGATGTTAGCGATTTGCCACCGGTGCGCACAGGCGTATCCATTGGTGATAGTATAGCTGGCCTTTATGGGGCGATTGGTTTGCTCGCCGCGTTGTTTGAGAAAAAAGTGGGTAGAGGCGCACCGGGACGCAAGGTTGATGTCGCGTTGACTGAAAGCGTGCTGAGTTTGCTTGAAGGTTGTCTGCCCGAATACGGATACTCAGGCAAAATACGACAGCCGATGGGGTCCACAATTCCCACAACGGCCCCTTCGAATGCCTATCCAACGTCTGACAATCGGTGGTTTCTGATAGGCGCAAATTCAGATGCGCTATTTAAACGCTTGTGTGAAGCCATGGGTCGACCTGAATTATTGGAAGACCCGCGCTATCATGATAATCCGCAACGCGTGAAGAACGCAAAAATATTGGATGCGGAAATCGGTGCGTGGACAAAAGACTTCACCATAGCAGAACTGGAGAAGGTCATTGCCGAAGCAGATATTCCATCCAGCCGTATCTACGATATGTCCGATATCGCCAAGGACGAACAATTCCTGGACCGTGGTATGATACAAAAAGTCCAAGACCCGCGTTTGGGCGAGGTCTTGCATCCTGGTGTGGTGCCAATGATGTCCGGTGGCCCTGCGGGAAAAGTTCGTTGGGCTGGCCCTGAAATTGGGGCGCATAACCGTGACGTGTTTGTCGATATCCTTGGCATGGACGAACAGGAAATCGAAGAATTGACCGAGAGAGGTGTGATATGACCGATACTGTTGAAATTTGTGATGTGGCGCCCCGCGATGGCTTTCAAGTCGTCAAAACGTGGATTCCCACCGAAACCAAGATCACCGTGGTTGAGGCGCTGATCGGTGCAGGTGTTAAACGGATAGAAACGGGTGCCTTCGTGAGCCCAAAGCATGTCCCACAAATGAGCGATACAGTCGAAGTTCATCAAAAGGCCAACGTACCTGACGATGTTCGTTTGTCCGCGTTGGTGCCAAATCTGCGCGGTGCCTTGGATGCATTGGCCAATGGCGTCACTGACATTGTCTATGTGTACTCGGTATCTGAAAGCCACAATAAATCCAATGTCCGGCGACCCGTTGCGGCGTCAATTGCCGAATTGGGTGACCTGATTGAGCAGAGCAAAGACGTCGAAGGTTTTAAACTGCGCGTCAACTTGGCAACTGTTTTTGACTGTCCGTTTGAAGGACGCGTCGCCGAAGACGATGTGATGCGTGGCATGGAACAGGTTATCGGTTTTGGTGTGCCGCTCGAATTTGGATTGTGTGACACCACAGGGCGGGCCATTCCCGATCAT
>DGNZ01000357.1:0-13389 GCA_002389175.1 Rhodospirillaceae bacterium UBA4479
GCATCCATCAACGCGGCGGCGGCTTCGGATACGTCCTGTTCGGCAAAGCCTTGTGCTGCTTTAGTCTCTGAGACCTTTGCGATGATATCGGATGCGTCTTCGCCCTTGGATTTCAGCATGCCGATCTGCTTCGACAATGCATTGCGCTCTGTTTGCAGCTCTTGAGCATTCGTCTGCGCATCGCGGCGCTTGGCATCCAAGGCAATCAAATCTGCGGCCTGTGGCCCCAGCTTGCGCCGCGCCATGCCCGCATCAAACGCGTCGGGGTTTTCTCTAATCCATTTAATATCAAACATAGGTGCCGCTCTGGTTTGGTCTTGTTCAAAGGTTATCAGGCAATTAGCACGATTTCACCGCACGAACACCCGTTTACTCTGGTTATTTAAGCTGTGATCGAAATGGCCCCGAAGAGATTGAAAAGCTTAGGCTTATTCAGCCGCTTCTTCTTCATCCATACGCTTGGCGCGTTTCTTTTCAGCGAACCGCGCCATGAAGATCGAAATCTCGTAGAGCAAAATGGTGGGAATCGCCAAACCGATCTGACTGATCGGATCCGGCGGTGTCAAAATGGCCGCTGCAATAAACGCACATACGATGGCGTATTTGCGTTTCGCCGCCAAACCATCTGCCGTCACCAGCCCGGCCCGCGCCATTAATGTCAGGACAACAGGCAATTCAAACGTAATACCAAATGCAAAGATCAGGCGCATCACCAACGAAAGGTACTCGTTGACCTTGGCTTCGAGCTCAATCGGCAACGAATCACCGCTGCGCCCCGTCGTCTCGAACCCGATAAAGAATTCCCACGCCACGGGCAGCACGTAGTAGTAAACCAGCGAACCACCCATAAAGAACAAGATCGGGGTTGCGATCAAAAACGGCAGAAATGCTGATTTTTCGTGCTTATATAACCCCGGCGCTACGAACAGGTAAATCTGGCATGCGATGAACGGGAAACCGATAAACATCGCCGCAAAGAAGGCCACTTTGACATAAGTGAAGAACGCTTCATGCAGCGCCGTGAAAATCAGCCGTCGGTCGCGCCCCGTCTCGTGGAATACATCTGACAAGGGCTGGACGAGGAATGCATAGATATCCTCGGCAATGTAAAAGCAGGCGAAAAATAGAACGAAGATTGCAGCCGTCGACCACAGCAAGCGGGTACGTAGCTCGTACAGATGCTCTAGCAACGGCATCTTTGAATCTTCGACTTCGTTCGTACTGTCGGCCACGCCGCTTAATCCTTCCCGGATTTGCCAGAGGGTTCAGGGGCAGGTTCAGCAACGGGCGTAATCGGCGTTGTCGCTGCAGCGGGGACTTCATCGCTTGGCGCTGGCGCTTGTGTCACCGCCGGAGCTTCTAGTTCTTCAACAGGGGTCTTGGCCGCAGCCGTTTGCGGATCACTCGAAACAGAATCGGCATGTTTCTGCGCCGCATTCTTCATATCGTTTTCGAAATCGCCCAGGTCTTGGAAGTCTTTGGAAAACTCCCCGCCAGGATCAATAGAGTTTTCGATTTCTTTGCGCAGGTCGCCGCCTGTTTCGGCTTCGATCTGCTTTTTCATGTCCATCAACTCGGATTCTTTGACGATGTCATCAAGCCCCGATTGAAACTCGCGGGCCATGCCCTTCATCTTGCGCAGAACGCCTGTGACGGTTTTAAGCGCGCGCGGCAAATCCTTTGGCCCGATAACAATCAGAGCCAAAACAGCGACAACGAATAATTCCTGCCAGCCGATATCGAACATGGCCGTGGATCCCGATCAGACGACTGCGTTAGAGCACTGGATGTTCATCATGCCAGCGCAGATGAAGTGTCAGCTACCCGAAGCCTTATCTTTTTCTTTCTCGGTTTCCCGAGCTGCAACGGTTTCCTGAGACTCGGTTTCGATTGCTTTTTTATCCGCGTCGTCGCCTTTTACCTCGGCATCAGATTCTTCTTCCTTCATGCCTTTTTTGAAGGATTTCAGACCTTTACCAAAGTCACCCATGAGGCGTGAGATTTTCCCGCCACCCCCAAAGAGAACAAGGACGACCACCAGGACAATGAGCCAATGCCAAATACTAAAAGCACCCATGTAAAACTTTCCTATTCACTGTCACGTGTTAGCCAATCCCGACGAGAGCGGTTCGGATGAACGGCACGCCATTATAAAGCGCGACGACGATACCTTACGGTACCGCACCCTCCCAGGAACGCTTAGATTTAAGGCCGACAAGCGATAATGCAAGGTATTTTAAGGTGTTGGCGCAAGGTCAATCGACCGAAACGAATCTTCAGGAATCGCGCCCATCTGGATCAAGTGGCTCATCTGGCTCTTCCAAGTCCTGATTAATCGTATCATCGGGCAGCGCATCTTCTTGTTTTACGGGCACTTCGGCACCTTCGGGCACTTCGCCTTCGATCCCCGCAGCGCTCCGGTACGCGTTGATGGCCGGTGACGCGTCCAGCAATCCAGCGGCTTTTAATTCTTCGGTGCCCGGCAGGTCACGCAACTTTTCGAGCCCGTAGTGATCCAGGAACTCGTCGGTCGTGCCCCATTGCAACGGACGCCCCGGTGTTTGACGCCGACCCTTGGGTTTAATCCATTCCGCTTCAAGCAATATATCAACCGTGCCCTTGGAAATACTGACGCCACGGATTTCTTCGATTTCCGCACGGGTTACGGGTTGATGGTACGCAATGATTGCCAATGTTTCGATCGCTGCCCGGCTGAGTTTACGGGCCACTTCGACTTCTTTGTTGAGGAAATCAGACAGATCAGGCGCCGTGCGAAAGGCCCACGACGTCCCTGCATGATTCAATGTCACCCCGCCGCCGTCATATTTCGCCTGTAGTTCCTTTAACAGGACTTTGATCTCGGCCCCGTCTGGCAAGCGGTTGGCCAGCATGCGTTCGGTCATCGGTTCAGCAGATGCGAACAGGATGGCTTCTAATATGCGCTGACAGCGTTGTTGAAACTCTGGATCAACGGCACTTTGTTCAGTGCCTTCTGCGACTTCAGATGCTTCAACTGGAAGTTCCGTCACGACACTGTCTTCTGCGTCGATTTGGACATTTTCTTCCGCATCGATGACGACGCTGTCATCTGTTTCAGTCACTTCAGTATCCGTGCCATCATCGTTGGCGTGCTCGTTGGCGTGCTCGTTTGGTGCACCGGTCATGCGTTATGCGTCCTTATCGTCTGTCATGTTGCCAGCGCGTCGCTGTAGGAAAATGGGTCCGAAGGTATCTGTCTGGCGGATCGCGACCTTGCCCTCTTTGGCCATTTCAAGACTGGCGGCAAATGTCGATGCGATGGCAGAGCGAGTTAGCAACGCGCCCTTTAGGTTGTCAGGTAAGAAAGACCATAAATCCTGCCAATCCGGTGTAGCCCCCATCAGGCGGCGCAAACGCTGCAAGGCGTCTTCTACCGTGAAAATCTCAAAGGCCTCAATCTGCATCGGTGTTTGGGCATCTTTGCGGCGTTTTTGATCACCGTAGGCCTTTAACAGGTCATAGAGCGTCGCATCCAAAATCTCGACCTCGCGCGGTTTAAACCGCTCGGGGTTGCCCCGCGCAAAAAATTGCTGTCCGAGGCGGTCACGCTGCATCAACGCCTGTCCGGCCTTTTGCATGGATTCCAGGCGTTGCAGTTGATACTGCAGGGCGGCTGCCATTTCTTCGCCGCTGGGTTCTTCTTCGCTGGATAAATCAGGCAGCAGCAATCGTGATTTCAGGAATGCCAGCCACGCTGCCATGACCAAATAGTCCGCAGCCAGTTCCAGGCTATGGCGACGGGCTTCGGCGACGAATTCCAAATATTGATCGGCCAGCGCCAAGATCGATATGTGGACCAGATCAACTTTTTGATCGCGCGCCAGCTGCAACAGCACATCAATCGGCCCCTCGTACCCATCAAGGTCGAGAACAAACGGGCTCATGCCTGTTTCTTTGCGTTCTGCATTTGGGTCGAAGCCGACGATATCCGCCATAAGTATCCTTGTGTGGGTCCGCTTATTTAAGCGCCAAACCCGACGAGAGTGAGGATGACATCCTGCAATGCATTTGCCGGGGCCAGAATGAGCCATCCGAACACATTTAATTCAACCCCGATTTTGCCACCGATATACGGCAGTAGAAAGATCGCAAAAAGAACAATGAAAATACCGACCCGTTCAAGGCGCGCCAAATACTGTCCGATGGACCATGGAAGCAGCCCAACGGCGACCCGTCCCCCATCCAATGGTGGCAAAGGTAACATATTAAATATGGCCAATAATACATTGATAAATAATGCATTACCTAAATTGTATCCAATCCATGCCTGAACATCACCATCAAGATAAGGCAACACATGCAGGCCCGCTGCGGCCACGATGGCCATGATCAAATTGATGCCCGGGCCAGCCAATGCGACCAGCACCATATCGCGCTTTGGTTGGCGTAATTTAGAGAAGTTCACAGGCACAGGTTTGGCGAATCCAAACAGCATCTTCCCGCCGCTTAATATCAACATGCCCGCGGGGATCACAATGGTGCCCCATTTATCAATATGCTTGAGCGGATTGAACGTGACACGACCCAGTAATTTTGCCGTTGGGTCCCCCAGTTTCATGGCGACCCAACCATGCGCAGCCTCGTGCAATGTCACCGCCAGCAATACGGGCAGCGCCCAGATCGAAATGGTGTACATCAGGGCGTCTATGGGAAATGAATCCATGTTAGCGGCTCATCGGTTGTTCGGCGTGAACATCAGGTTAGGCGCGCTAAAGATGAACTCACAAGGTATTCCAGCGCAGGTGCGTCAATCTGATCGGGTTTGCCGACGGCTTTGCGTCCTGCGACATAACGATCCCAAGCTGGATCATCCATGGCCTGGGTCGCGGCTGACAAAGCCTGCATTTCGGTCATGTCGCCATTACAATGCAGCACAACATCGCACCCAGCTGCCAATGACTTGCCCGCACGTTCGCCCATTTCACCCGACAACGCATGCATCGACACATCATCGGATATCAACAATCCATTAAACCCCATCTCGCCCCGGATCACGTCGTTGATCACGGCTTTGGACAAGGTCGCAGGTGCATAAAGGTCTATTGCCGAATAAATGACGTGGGCCGTCATTGCCCACGGCGCATCGTTTAAGGCCGCGAACGGGGCAAAATCAGTTGTTCGTAGTTCATCCATGGTTGCCGAGACAACGGGTAATTCCTTGTGGCTATCGACACCTGCCCGTCCATGGCCAGGGATATGCTTGATGATCGGCGTCACGCCCCCCTTCATCAGACCACGGATCACGGCCTTACCCAGCATCGCAACCACTTCTGGATTGGTGCCGAATGCACGGTCTCCGATAACATCGTGGGCACCTGCCACAGGCACATCGAGCAATGGCAAGCAATCCACATCGATGCCGACCGTCATCAAATCGTGTGCGATCAGCCGTGCATTGGCCTCGCAGGCACTTTTGGCACGCCCTTCGTGTGTTTCAGCCAGTTCAGCGAATTGATGCTGTGGAGGATACGCGGGCCAATGAGGGGGACCGAGGCGTTGAACCCGCCCGCCTTCTTGATCAATCAATACAGGCGCGTCTTTACGGCCCACAGAGGCCCTTAAATCAGCGACCAATGCGGATAATTGATCAGGATCTTCGCAATTTCGCGCAAACAAGATAAAGCCCAGCGGGTTTACCTCGGCAAATAATGCACGTTCTGTCTCGGTCAGTTTCGTTCCTGCACACCCATAGATGATGGCACTGGGGCGCGGTGCGGTGACCGTATCGTCAGACATCACGCGCCCGGTTTGACGACCAAGCAGCCGAGTTTCCGTTGTTTGAGACGTTCACACAGGGCTTTGGCTTCGGCAGCACTTGTCAATGGCCCCGCGCGCAACCGATAGAACGTGCCCTTGGTTGTGCCAAGATCAATCCGGGTCACCTGTAACTGCAATTTACCCAACAAATCTGTATTGCGACGCTGCAATTTATCCCATTCAGACTTCACAGCCTTTTCGGATCGCGCTGCAGCCAATTGAACACGATATGATTTTGATATGTCGCCACCAGTCGCTGCTGGTGTTGCGGCTGCAGGTGTCGCCTTTGCAACGGGTTTCGGCGCTGGTGCCTTGGGTGCGGCCGCACTTGCGTTTGATTTAGATTCTGGTGCTGGTGGGGCCGTTACAATTTCGGCTGGTTTGACTTCTGGTGGGGCTGAGGGTGCAACTGGCGCCGGGGCCGACTGGGCCACAGGTGCCGTCACCGGGGTAGACGGTGCAGCGGCGGGGTTCGCCCCGTCAGGAACCAAACGAACAGGTGCCGATGGCGTCACATCAGCGGTGCCGCGCGGTGCTGCGCTGGTCACCACGTCATTGGTTTCGGGGACACCACGGGTCAAAACTTCTTCGACTTCGACGGGTTTTTCGCCAGCGGGCAACAAACGCTCCACCCGGGGTTGGGCAGCCGTGCCATCGACCATGCCATAAACCAACCGGCCTTGGTTCGGCACATTCATGCCGCCAGGGCTTTCTGGTTTAATTTTGATCGGTGAAGGATCGGCCGTAATGACGGGGATGTCTTCGTCACTTGATCCAAAGATACCTGCGATTTGATCCCCAAAACCAATCCACGCACCACTGACAAGGACCATGACAGCCACAAATCCAATCGCCCACTTTATCGAATTACTGGATGCGCCAACCGTCGCGGTGTCGCCATTCGGCGGAATCCGGGGGTCTTCGGGGGATACTTTGTATTCAGAATCGGCAGAGAGTGCCATGAACATCCGTCCTTAATCGAAAAGTTCGCTACGTCGCGAATCATGAGCATTATAATCGTATTTGGCAGAGGTCACGACCTCTTGATAGGTCCAAAGTATAGACACCTACAATGGCTGAATTAGGTTAAATGACCCCTAATAGTCCTTAACGACTGGGGTGCATCATTAGGATGAACGGGATTGCAAATCAAACAATCGACGATGTTCATCCTGCGCCAAGCGATCCGTCATGGATGCGACATAATCACAGACCAATTCCGCTGTTTGAGGCGACCCCGCCTCGCCTGCCTGTTGGCGGTATTCGGTCGGCAGACATTCGGGTTCCGTCAGCAAAAGCTGGAACAGGTCTTTGACGACACGGCGTGCCTTCGACGTCATTCTGTTCAGTTGATAATGGCGGTACATATTTTCGAACAAGAACGCCTTTAAGGCCTTATCGTTGGCGCGCATGGTTTCAGAAAACTGTGCGACGGGTGCCGATAAATGGCGGATTTCCTCGGCCGTTTTTGGCGTAACATCATCGATGCGACGCTGTGTCTCGGTCAACACATCACCGACCATCTCTCCGATCATGCGGCGTACAGCCTCATGGATGGTGCGAGATTCATCCAGATCGGGATATTTCGTACGCACTTCATGAAACACGGGACCAACCAGGGGCACGTCGCTCAAATCATCAATCGTAAACAACCCAGCCCGCAATCCATCATCGATATCGTGGTTGTTGTAGGCGATATCATCCGACAGCGCTGCCACCTGTGCCTCGGCAGACGCATACGTCGCCAATTCTAAATCATGGATGGCCATGTATTCATTGATGCCGCGCGGCAGGTCTTTTGCTGTGACACCGTCGTATATCAAGGGCCCGTTGTGCTTTACGACACCTTCTAGGGTTTCCCACGTCAAATTCAGGCCATCAAAGTCGGCATAGCGCGCTTCGAGTTTGGTCACCACCATCAACGACTGCGCATTGTGGTCAAACCCGCCAAAAGGCTCCATCATTTCCTTGAGCGCATCTTCGCCCGCATGCCCAAACGGCGGATGGCCCAAGTCATGGGCCAACGCGAGGGTCTCGCCTAAATCTTCGTTGAGCCCCAGACAACGACATACGGAGCGCGCAATCTGTGAGACCTCAAGACTATGCGTCAGGCGTGTACGAAACGAATCACCCTCGTGATTGACGAAAACCTGAGTTTTATATTCAAGCCGTCTGAACGCCGACGAATGAATGATTCGATCACGGTCACGTTGAAAAGCCCCACGCGTCTTGCTTTCGGGTTCAGGGTAAAAACGCCCCCTACTCTGGTCCGAACGGCATGCATAGGGCTTTAACGGAGGGCGATCCGTCGAAACTGGTTCAAAATTCGCATTATCTGGCATATCGAAACCTAACCGAGGGACAATCGCCGGGCAACGCAATCCGGTATATTCCTTGCCGATACGGCATGTACTAAGATTGACACTGAATCGATTGGTACTACATATTAAGGAAGAACCTTGAGAATAATTGGGATTTATCAAGATGCCTGACGGATCAACGATGAGCGATCAAAAATTGATTGTAACGGATAGCGCCGCAGCTCGTATCGCAAAACTACGCGAGATGCAGGGCAATGACCGTTTAATGCTCCGAATCACCGTCAATGGTGGCGGGTGTTCTGGTTTCCAATATGCCTTCGATCTGGACGCAAAAACCGGTAGCGATGATTTCTTGTTTATGCACAAAGGCTCCGCCGTGGTGACGGACGAAGTATCTCTTGAATTCTTGGATGGTTGCACCGTCGACTTTAAAAACGAACTTGGTGCCGCTTTCTTTCAAGTTGATAACCCGAATGCGACATCCAGCTGCGGCTGCGGCACATCGTTTTCGGTGTGATCACGCATAATTTGGCGCCCGCCGCCTTATGACCCTCATTGCGACATGGAACGTTAATTCGATTAAGGCGCGTTTGCCCCGATTCGTTGAATGGCTGGGCGAATTCCAACCAGATGTGGCTTTGCTCCAAGAGCTGAAAACGGTTGATGAAACCTTTCCGCGCGCCGAAATCGAAGAGCTTGGCTATAACGTCGAAACCCACGGCCAAAAGACCTACAACGGTGTTGCGATCCTGTCCAAGGACACAATCGATGTTACGCAGCGTGGCCTGCCCGGTGATGATACCGACGAGCAGGCCCGGTATCTCGAAGCCAATACATTCGGTCTTCGCGTCGCATCGATATATTTGCCGAATGGGAACCCCATCCTCGCCGAAGATGGCGGAAAACATGAAAAATTCACCTACAAACTGGGCTGGATGGATCGCTTGGTATCCCATGCCAAAGATTTGTTGGCCGAAGACATTCCGTTAGTTCTTGCGGGTGATTACAACGTCTGCCCCACTGATGACGATGTCTACGATGTCGAAGCATTTGCCAACGACGCACTTTGTCAGCCCGAGAGCCGAGAGCGGTTCTTTACGTTATTAAACCTGGGCCTGACCGAAGCTTTCCGCTCGTTGAACCCTGCCCCGCATCTGTATTCCTATTGGGATTACCAACGTGGTGCATGGCAAAAAGACAACGGCGTGCGCATTGATCATCTGTTGTTATCGCCAGAAGCCGCCGACCGCCTGGACGACGTCGGTATCGATAAGACACCGCGCGGCAAAGAAAAGGCGTCAGACCACACCCCCGTATGGGCGCGCATCAACTAACCAACTCAATTCAGATTATTTTCAGATTATTTAATGAGTTTATCGCCGACTTGGCGGATACCAGCCACGAGTGCTTTTCCGTTCGCACCGCCGTCACCGGTCATCTTGTTTTGAATAACAAGTTTCATTGCATCAATGTGAACTTTGATCGCCTGCAGTTCTGCACTGCCGAAGCTTTCTTGGCGTTCAAGCAATCGACATAACTCATTGCCGATCACGGTCATCAGGTCATAACCGAAACTTCCGCCCTGACCTTTGATATCGTGGGAAACTTGAAATAGGCCTTCTGCAGACTTTCTACGCGGGGGCTCGGCGCCTTGCATGGCCTTGTAGCATTCGTCGAGCTTATTGAGATCTTCTTGAACCCACTCAAGATAGCTATCCGCCATATCGGCGATAACTTTCTCGGCACGCTCAAGCGTCGCGAGATCAACCGCACCGGGCCCACCTTCTCGCACCTTGTTTTTCAACGAGGTCGGCGGTGTGATTATCTCAAGTTCGTCGTCAGCCATCATGAAACCTAATATGGACTCTAATACCTAAGACATTATCAACGCAGATGGATGTGTTCAACAACGTCTAAGCACTTAGATCAATCCAAGCTCCTTAAGTTCATCCGCCATATCTTCTGGCAGAATTGAAGTATCCGCATCCAGGTCGTTTATGTCGCGCGGCGCATCCTCTGCCGAGAAATAACGCCAACCCTGAAACGCCCTGAATGATCGTCTTTCGGTCAAAACGTGCTCTTCGTCAAGTACGATACCACACGCGGGCTTTCCGGCATCATTAACAGTTTCGCGCAATTCGATAATTTTTTGGCGCACTCGGATGACACCACGAATCACCCAATAAAGCGATCCCCCATCTAAAACTTCATTCGCACGTCGCGGAAATGAGCGGGTGACATGGATTAATTCAGCAGGCAAACCAGCACGCCGCTTATTTTCTAACCGCATCTTTTGGACTTCGGCAAGATGGTCGGTGTCTTCGATCCCAACGCATAATTTTAGAATATTAACCGTCATTCTGCAGCCGCCCGTCCCATCATCGCGTGGGCCACTTTCGATGCAGGTGGCTTGGAGATGGCATCAGAGATAAACGCGCTCGCCGACAAGACCTTATCCAGATCAACCCCGGTCTCAATCCCCATCCCGTTCAACATATACAAAACATCCTCGGTCGCGACGTTGCCTGATGCCCCCTTGGCATACGGACAACCGCCCAATCCTGCAATCGCAGTATCAATGACTGCAACGCCTTTTTCCATGACCGCCAATAAATTCGCCAATGCCTGCCCATAGGTATCGTGAAAATGTGCGGCCAGTTTTTCAACCGGGACATTTTCAGCAACCGCATCAATCATGTCACCGGCCTTGGTTGGCGTTCCAATGCCGATGGTGTCGCCCAATGAAATCTCATAGCAGCCCATTTCGAACAGCATTTTGGCAACCCCGGCCACGGCACCAGGCGCGACCGCACCCTCGTAAGGGCATCCAAGCACACAGGAAATATACCCCCGGACTTTGACGCCGTCATTTGCCGCCTGCTCTACAACAGGGCGGAACCGCTCCAAGCTCTCGGCGATCGAGCAATTGATATTCTTTTGTGAAAATGATTCTGACGCTGCACCAAAAATTGCGACCTCGTCGCAGTTGGCAGCAAGTGCTGCTTCATAGCCTTTCATGTTCGGTGCCAGGACCGGATATGAAACCCCATGGCGTCTTTTTATCTGCGCCATCACCTGGGTGGAGTCTGCCATTTGCGGCACCCATTTCGGCGACACAAAGGCACCTGCCTCAATTGCCTGCAAACCTGTATCCGACAGCATGTCGATCAATTGAACTTTTGTTTCGAGCGAAACTTTCTCAGGTTGGTTTTGCAGACCGTCGCGCGGGCCGACATCGACAAGTTTCACAAACGATGGATATGTCATGCCAAGACGTCTCGACTATGCCGGATCGAATTCAACAAGGGATACCCCCTCTTCGATCTGCGAGCCTGCGGCAAAACTGACGGCTGACACCGTGCCATCAGATGGTGCAACAATCGTGTGCTCCATCTTCATGGCTTCCATGATCAACAGCGGTGTGCCCTTGGTGACCTTTTGACCTGCCTTCACGAATACCGAAACGATCTTGCCTGGCATTGGTGATCGCAGCCCACCAGCTTTTACAGTCTCGTCACCAACGGCAGCGGCGGGGTCAACCAAGCCGATCTTGTTTCGTCCGTCATTATTGAAAATGATGAGCGTATCTAAGCCTGCACGCGCAACACGATTTTCGATGCGTACGCCATCGACCTCAATCATACGATCATCGATCTGGCTCACGGCATACTGACGATCCGCAATTTCAATGACGAAACCGTCGCTGTCTGTGTTTCGCGCACGAACGACAACGGGATCCGTTTCCGCGACAAGGTCGACCAGATGAATATCTTGAAAACCGCGATCGATGACACGCCATCCATCACTATGGAACCAGGGTGAAAAACGATCTTGGGATATGGCTGCACGCGCGCATGCCGCAAGGCCGCGTTCGCGCAACACATGCATGGCGGCTTGCACCAATCCAATATCATCCGCAGCGCGTGCCCGGCTCCATCCCCCCTTGGGGGCTTTCGCCTTATCGAGCCAACCCGTATCAATGTTGGCTTTCGAAAAATGTTTGGTTTGTGACACGCCAAGCAAGAAATCTAAATTCGTCTCAACGCCTGCGATTTCCGTATCCGCCAAGGCACGGTGAAGTGTCGCCAACGCCGCGTCACGATCCGGGCCATGGACAACGATTTTCGCCAACATCGGATCGTAATGGACGCTCACGACATCACCTGATCTGATCCCGGTATCGACACGAACACCCTCTCCGGATGGGAACAACAGATGGTGCAAAGTGCCCGTTTGCGGTAGATACCCGCGGTCGGGGTCTTCGGCATACAAACGCGCTTCGAACGAATGACCAGAAATCGAAAGTTGGGCTTGAGATTTCGGCAACGTCTCTCCGCCCGCAACTTTCAGTTGCCACTCGACCAGGTCCTGCCCCGTGATGGCTTCGGTGATCGGGTGTTCGACCTGCAGGCGCGTATTCATTTCGATGAAGTAAAAATCAGACCCGGCCAATAAAAACTCAACGGTTCCGGCACCGACGTAATCGACGGCGCGTGCCGCATTGACGGCGGCCGTGCCCATGGCGTCGCGAAGGTTTTCCGTCATACCCGGTGCGGGTGCTTCTTCAATCACCTTTTGATGGCGGCGTTGCAGCGAACAATCACGCTCGAATAAATAAACGTAATTGCCATGGCTATCGCCAAACACCTGGATTTCAACGTGGCGTGCCCTGGGCAAATACTTTTCGATCATCAAGTGTTGATCACCGAATGCGGATTTCGCTTCGCGTGCCGCCCCTTGGACAGCGGACGCCAAATCCTTGGCCTCTTTGACGACGCGCATACCTTTTCCGCCACCACCAGCAGACGCTTTTACTAAAACGGGATAGCCCACATCGTCGGCAGCTTTTTGCAGTGTTTTGATGTCTTGTTTCTTGCCGTGATATCCAGGCACCAACGGCACACCCGCCATGGTCATCAGCACCTTGGATGAACTTTTAGATCCCATCGCGCGGATCGCATTGGCTGAGGGACCGACGAAAATTAATCCCGCAGCTTCTACTGCAGACGCAAATTTTGCGTTTTCAGATAAGAACCCGTAACCCGGGTGGATGGCATCGGCACCAGCGCACTTTGCCGCATCGATCACAAGATCGATTTTCAGATAGCTTTCAGACGCCGGCGCCGGGCCCAGCCGGATCGCGGTATCAGCTAATTCGACATGGCGTGCATTGGCATCCGCATCAGAATAAACGGCGACGGTCCGCACACCCATGCGCCGCGCGGTATCGATAATCCGACACGCGATCTCGCCACGATTGGCAATCAGGATT
>DGNZ01000357.1:13425-13696 GCA_002389175.1 Rhodospirillaceae bacterium UBA4479
CCCCTCACCCAATTTGGGTTACGTTTCTCAAGGAACGCAGAAACACCTTCTTGGCCTTCGTCGGTGGCACGAACGCGCGCGATGTGTCCGGCGGTATCGCGCACCACTTTCTCATCCTGGGTCGCAGATTTGGTGATGTAGGAAATCAAGTTCTTTACTTCGGACAGCGCCTTTGGCCCGCCCTTAAGAAGATTTTCGATAATTTCATTGCGGCGCTCTTTGAGTTTGTCAGCAGGCACCACGTCCTGCACCAACCTGATCCGCTGCGCCT
>DGNZ01000225.1 GCA_002389175.1 Rhodospirillaceae bacterium UBA4479
TTGGTTGCACGCTCGTTCAGCCAGCTTTCCATGGTCACATAAATGCCAGCGAATGACAGGCCGATGAGGGCGCGAAAAATGGTCCAGGCGATGGGGTCGATGATGATGATGTGGCCAAGGACTGCGGCTGATGCCAGCGATGCCAATGCGGTAAAACAACGAACGTGGCCTGCGCGTTCTATAATGTAAGAGGTTGCAATGGTGCCCAGGATAAATCCGGCGAAATATCCCGATGACATGATGCCGATAATATTGGCCGAGAACCCCTCGCCAATGGCGCGAACACCGATCAACGTACCTTGCAGGCTAGAGCCCATCTGAAGGAGGGCCATGCCGAATAATAGTGATGAAATAGATACAAGTTGGCTGCCTACGGCACCCATACGCCATCCCCCCGAATGATTAGGAAATAGTTTACGCCGCCAAAGAGATGGGAAACAAACGCCGATATCGGTCTCGTTGATTTGAAACCATCGCTTAACTCGGCTATGTCAGCTTAAGCAATGCAACCCTGATAACGGCATGGGCGTCTTAATGGCACAATTTCAAGAATTCTGGAATCTGGTTGTTCAGGTCTGGCACGAGGGATTCCTGGGTGTTGATGTCGGCAGCGGCGTTGTCGCAATTGGCATCTTCTTGGGTTTTTTAGTTCTTCGTGGACTATTGGCGCGGTTCATTATCGGTAGCCTACGCGTTGTTGTGAAACGCACCGCATGGGAGTTTGATGATCTTGCCCTAGAGGCCATCGCGCCACCGATGCGCGCTGTACCGGTTGTTTTGGGGCTGTTCGTTGCGATTTACTACCTCGAACTCGAGGGAAAAACCCACGAAATTGCGACAGATATCACACGGACCATGATCACCATGGTGCTGTTCTGGGCATTGTATCGGGGCATTGGGCCTTTGAGCCGATTGTTCCGCAGTCTTGAGACGATCATCAGCCAAGAGTTTGTTGAATGGATCGTTAAAACGCTCAAGGTCGTGGTTATTGTTGTCGGTGCCGCAACCATCTTGCAATTATGGGGTATTCAGATCGGCCCAATCATCGCGGGTGCGGGGCTGTTCGGTGTCGCCGTCGCGCTGGGGGCGCAGGACCTGTTTAAGAATTTGATCGCCGGGATTTTGATCTTGGGCGAACGTCGTTTCCGCCATGGGGACTGGGTCCGGGTCGAAGGCTTGGTTGAGGGCACCGTCGAATCTATTGGATTCCGCTCAACCGTTGTTCGTCGGTTCGATAAAGCACCCGTCATGGTGCCGAACGCGCAATTGTCCGATACCGCAGTGATCAATTTCTCACAGATGATCTATCGCCGGATTTATTGGCACATCGGGGTCGAATATTCGACATCAATTGAACAACTGCGCCAAATCCGTGATGGGATCGATGATTACATTTCCAATCACGATGATTTCGTCCCGCCCGAGCAGGCATCGAAATTCGTGCGGATTGATCGGTTCAATGATTCGTCCATCGATATCTTGGTCTATTGCTTTACCAAGACAACGAAGTGGGGCGAATGGCTGATCGTCAAAGAAGAACTGGCCTACAAAATCATGGAAATTGTGCACGAAGCCGGCACTGGTTTCGCGTTCCCGTCCACTTCTTTGTACATCGAAAGCATCCCGTCCGAACGCCCGGAAGCCTTTGTGCCGCCCGGTTCAGACAAACAAGATGCCGGGGCCAGCACGACAAACGATCCAAAGCCCGAATAATCCAATAGTCTTTTTTGCGAAGAGGAAACCTTATGTCCGTCACCATTTATCACAACCCACGCTGTTCAAAATCCCGCCAGACCTTGGCGATATTGGAAGAAAAAGGCGTCGACCATGACGTGGTTGAGTATTTGACCGCGCCCCCAAGCCAAGCTGAGATGAAGCGCGTGCTGGCGAAATTGGGCATGAAGCCAGCGGATATCATTCGCAAAAAAGAAGCCAAAGAAGCCGGGATTGATGCGGCGGCGATGAGTGACGGGGACCTGATCAAAGCCATGGTCGCGAACCCCATTGTCATCGAACGCCCGATCGTGGTGAGCGAAGACAAAGCCGTCATGGGCCGTCCACCAGAAAATGTGTTATTCATTATCTAACGCTGATAAGCGCAAGGCGTTGAGCGTCAAATCGACAGAGGGTTGCGGTTATTTGGAACCGCTTGCAATATGGCGCGGGGTATAGGTTGATTTTGCCCGATTATGGGTGACTTTGGGCGACGGGGAAGACCAACATGGCCGAGAAAGCCACAGGTATTAAAACGGGCAATAAAGGCGACGACAAAAAAGCGCCGGCCAAACCTACTGTGAAAGCGCCAACAAAGTCGGCTGCGAAACCAGCTCGGAAAATCGCGGCCAAACCTGCTGCGAAACCAAAACGTCGCGCCAAGGCCGTTTTGAAACCACGCGCCAAGGCAGCATCGGCGTAACAGCCCGAAAAGCAGCCGACGGTATCCAAACCGCATACGGTTGATCCTGAAAAATTAGAGATTTGGCGATCATTGCCAGAGTCCGAGCGCAACGCGCTCCGTGAACGCGAAGCCATACGCATGTTCCAACGCGCTGCGACCAGCCATCGCGCCGGTGACATGGCGGCTGCGGTTGAAGCGTATGGCAAATCATTGCTGCTCAATCCAAAGCAACCCGATGTCTACAACAACATGGGCGTGGCCCTCAGAAGCCTAGGCAAGCTTGAAGCCGCTATCGCGTGCTATCGCCGGGCTTTGGTGTTAAAGCCGAACAATGCCGGTGTGTATTCCAACATGGGCAACGCGCTGCGTGAAATCGGGCGTTTAGAAACGGCGATGGCGAGCCATCAACAAGCCGTCAAATTGTCACCGAAATCGACCGAGGCCTATTACAATCTAGGTTTGGTCTTGCGTGATTTGGGGCAGACCGATGCGGCGCTCAGTTGTTTTGACCGCGCGCTTGATTTGGACGAGACCCACGTCGATTGCCAATGGGACCGTGCCCTGACATTGCTTGAAATGGGTGACCTTAAAGCTGGGTTTGAGGCCTATGAATGGCGATGGAAATTAGACCGCAGCCCGCCGCGCACTTTTGATGTGCCGATGTGGGATGGTTCTGAATTGAACGGTAAAACCGTGCTGGTTCATCACGAGCAGGGCTTTGGTGATATGATCCAGTTTGCCCGCTATTTGCCGATGATCAAAGAACGCGGTGGCCAAGTGGTGGTCGAGACTCAGCCCGAACTGGCCCGCGTGTTTGGCACGGTGAAGGGGATCGCCAAAATTTATAACCGCGATCAAACCCCGCCCAAGCATGACTTTTATATTTCAATGATGTCATTGGCGCGTATTTTTGGCACGGAACAGGCCACAATTCCGGCCAAGGTGCCGTATATCTCGGCCCCTGATTCCAACGCGGTTCAACTGCCGCCAAGCCTGGGTAAGATCAAACGCGTGGGCATTGCTTGGGCTGGCCGCCCAACGCACCGTAACGACCGCAATCGCTCCGCTGGGTTTAAACATTTCATCGAAATTCTGGGGCTTCCCGGGATATCGGTGTTCTCGCTTCAAAAAGGTCCGGCATCTGGCGACATCTCAAACTTTGGGTGCGATGCGCTGGTGACAAATTTGTCGGGCCGCATTAACGATTTCGCAGATACTGCTGCCATATTGTCGCAATTAGATCTGGTTATCACGGTCGATACAGCGCTTGCGCACATGGCAGGTGCCATGGGTGTGACGACCTGGGTTGCGGTGCCGTTCGCTCCCGATTGGCGCTGGATGCGGGGCAAGGATACGACGCCTTGGTATCCATCAATGCGATTGTTCCGCCAGAAACGCCATGGCGCATGGGAAGGCGTTTTTTCCGATATCCGCCGCGCACTTCGGGACCATATCGCAGAGGGTTAATCCCTTAATCTTCACCCATATCCGTTAACACCATATTCATCGTTGTCGACGCAAGATAGGGCCTCCTGGGCCTCTGTCCGCTAAGGAGACATTGGTGGCAACGCAAGAGTACAAAGCAGGCGACGTTTTAATCGCCGAAGGGCATGTGCCCGAAGCTGCATTTCGGATCATCACTGGATCGGTCGAACTCGCCCGTTCCATTGACGGGTTGTCTGCGCCTACGGCTGTTTTGGATCGCGGTGCGTTGGTTGGCGCCGATGAATTCCTAGACGGTTTGGCGATGACCGATACTGCCCAGGCACTTGGTAACCTCAGGGTTGAAGTCCTGACGCTCGAACAAACGGTACAATTGCTCGGCCGAAAACCAGCCAAGGCCCAAGCCGCCGGACGCCAAACCAAACCACAACGGATACAAGCCTCGCCGTCGAATGCGTTGGTCGCATTATCGGCACAGGCTGATACCGATTACAGCGCCCAAGACCCGGCCTCGACCGTATTAAAACCTGGATTATTACGCCGTCTTTTGAAACCTGAATTCGCCGATATTCACGACCGGATTGATGTTCGCGTTGCTGAACTTTCGGGGCTCAACGGTGAACTAGCAACTCAGCATTTGGTGGCGGAATTCAATAAACGTCGTGGCCTTCGTGCCAAACCATTGAATGCGCAAGTTGCCCTAGACCCCGGCGGCGATCCCGTCCGCGCGATGCGAGAGCTACGCAAAGTCTGCGAGCGCTGGTTGATCGACAATGGTGGTGACGTGCTGGTTTGGGGGCAGGTGGCACCATCGGGCAGCATTGTTCATATCCGATTTTTTGTCCGTGATTTTGGTGTCATTGATCCGTTTCGTATCGGCGACGGGTGGAGCCTTTTGGTCCTGCCACAGCCATTAGATTCGTCAGGGGCACATCGCATTCATGCCGCTATATTGGCGGCGGTCCGTACCAAGGAAGCAGGCAAACTGCTGACCGTGAAACGTGACTTAGAAGTTTTGATGGAAGATGCGCGCGATAATCTGGTGGCCGATATTGGAAACCTTGATCCATTGGAAAGCGCTGAAGATAAATTGGCGCGCGCCCGGATTTTTGCCAACACCATGCGCTTCAGAGGCCGGTCCGAAGATGCCAAGACTGCACTGGCCCTGATCGATAGTGCGCTGACAGTATTCAGTTCTGACCAAACCCCGATTGAATGGGCGCTTGCGCATAAGGACCGCGCATTCCTGGGCCAATTCATTGCCGAGCGGATGAATGATACGGACGCGCTACGTACATCCATGCAAGATGTCGAAGCTGCCCTGACCATTTTGCGGCCTAGCTTATTCCCCCAAGATTGGGCGGCATTGAATGATCGATTGGGTTTGGCACTTTATCGGTTGGATTTTGATAACGGTGATACCGCAACCCTGGAACGTGCGTTGCAGGCATTCCATGATGCTCTTACCGTCTATGACCGCCAAAAGACCCCGAGCGAATGGGCCGAGGCGATGGGGCACTTTGGACAAGTTGCCTTGGTCATCGGGCGTGAAACCCGCAATCCGAAAATGTTGTTGCGCGCGATTGAGGCATGCAACGCCGTCGTTTCCGTTCGCGATCGCAAACACACCCCCATGCATTGGGCGTCTGCGCAAAACAACTTAGGTTCGGCGATGTTCTTGTATGGCCGGGTCGCGGGCGACCGAGGTGCCCTCGAAGGGGCCCGCGATGCATTCCGAACCGCGCATCAGATATATATCGAGAAAAATGCGGACCGCCTGGCCCGCGTTACCGAAAAGAATATGCGCCATGTTGATACGGCACTGAGCCAAAAACCCCGGAACGAGCCACCATCGCTTCCCTGGGAGCCAGAGGGCAATCAGCCCCCGTCTTTACCATGGGAATTCGATGCCCCCAGCGGCGCGCGGCGCAGAAATGACGACAATGACGTCTGGCTAGATGACCACCTGCGCTGATGATACGCGTGACCATGCCTTGAATGCCATGGCCCACAGGATTATCTCATAACGTATGAGCAAGCCATCCGAACCGTTTGATATCGAAAGCATCACCTGGCGCCAGCCCGATGGCGAGCTGGTGTCGTGCGAAGAAAAGCTATTGGTGCTGCACGAAAACTTGGATGAAATCCGTCAGGAATGCCAAGACGCATTTGAGGATGCGGTGCTGATGGGCTGCGACGAAGCCCAGATCCGTGAGGTTTTAGAAAAACTCGTCCGATCAATCCAAAACCCATATCCGCAAAAGTAATTTTCTTATTTATTTGAGATCAGTTGGCTCATCAGATCGCGCATGCTGATCATGCCGGACAGGTACCCATCGTCGATAACGGGTAAATGACGGAAATTGTGTTCGGACATCTTCCGTGCCACGTTGGCCACGCTATCGTCCATTGAACACGTCACCACGTTCTTGGCCATGTATGAATCGGTCGCGTAATCCAGGGCATCGCCGCCATGTTCGTAAATTGCACGCACGACATCGCGTTCTGAAATCACCCCGGCCAATCCACCCTCGGCATCGATGACAAGCGCGCAGCCAATTTTTTTGTCGGCCAAGTAGTCAATGCTTTGACGCAGCGGGCTGCCAGATTTGATGAATTTCACCGGCCCCTGGTTATCTGGGATAACATCGCGGATGGTTTTGCTGGCGGGCATTTAAGTCTCCTCATCGGTGTCTCGATTGGAGACATTTCCACATATAATTGTAACTTATCACCCTGATATCATGTTCGCGACTGTGCTTTATACGTAAACGCCTTTCGCCCGTTTATGATTGGCGTTACCCTTCGCGCCATGGATTTACGCCACCTCAAAACATTAATTGCGATTGCTGAAAATGGGTCGTTCGCGGCGGCTGGTGATGCCATTGGGCTGACTCAATCGGCAATCAGCTTGCACGTCAAAGCGTTGGAAGAAGATTTAGAAACCAAGCTTTTTGATCGTACAACGCGTCCACCACGATTGAACACACGCGGCCGTAACCTGGTCGACCGGGCGCGCGATATCATCGAACAATGTGAAAGCCTCAGCGACTTGGTCGCGGGCGAGGCGCTTGCAGGCAGTTTGGATATCGGTTCCGTGCCAACGTTGTTATCAGGCGTCCTACCCCCTTCGTTGAACGCGATCCGCCAACAACATCCTGATCTGCGCATCCGAGTTTCCAGTGGATTGTCGGCTGACTTGGTGGGCCGGGTGCATAGTGGCGAGTTGGATGCAGCCGTCGTCACCGAACCGTCGCAGCTGCAAACGGGACTTAGCTGGCACATGTTTGCCGAAGAGCCGCTGATGGTGATCGCACCCAAAGGGACTGCGGGTAAAACGGACCGCGAACTATTGGCGGCCGGACCGTTCATTCGGTTTCAGCGCTTTGCCTGGGCTGGGCGACTGATTGATACGCATCTTAAAGACCGTGGGATCAAGGTCCATACGGGCATGGAAATTGATTCACTCGAAGCCATCGCGTCGATGGTCGAGCATGGCCTGGGTGTTTCTGTGGTGCCAGACCGGGTCGGGGCAAATTTGCCCGACAACATTGAGAAAATTCCGTTTGGCGAGCCCCCACTGGGGCGTGTCATTGGGGTCGTGGAGCGTCGCGACAATCCGAAGATGCATTTGATCCGTGCGCTGGTCGAAATCCTTGCGGACCTCACCAGCAAACACGAAACAAATAAATAATCAGAAGCGCTAGGTCGTTTTCAGGTTGGCGTCAGCCTTCATGCGATTGAGCGCCATCTTCAGCAAGATGATACCCAAAACCCCAGACACGGTTGATCCTGAAAGCACACCAATCCGCACGTAGGTCGCATTCGCTGGATCAGCAAAGGCCAGCGTTCCGATGAACAAGCTCATGGTAAAGCCGACACCGGCCAAGCAGGCGATACCGCCGATGGCTTTCCAGCCGATACCTTCTGGCAACGACACCATTTTCATACGTTCCGCAATGAACACCATGCCGACGATGCCGAGCGGTTTACCGATGATCAAGCCGAGCATGATGCCAAGGGTGATCGGCTGTAGGAATGTATCCACGCCAATCCCGCTAAGTGACACACCAGCGTTGGCAAATGCGAAGACGGGCATGATGAAGAAATAGACCCATGGATGTAGTGCGTGTTCGACCCGTTCCAGTGGGGCGCCTTCACCTCGGAGTGGGATCATCAGTGCAATAACGACACCTGCCAGCGTGGCATGCACGCCGGACTTCAACACGCAGACCCATATAAAGGTGCCGACCAACAAGTATGGTACGAGGCTCATAATTTTGAGGCGGTTAAAAGCAAACAGCACGACGGTACCTACCGCAGCCAGAGACAACGCCTGGATAGACAGGTTCTCGGTATAAAACGCGGCGATGATGATGATCGCACCCAAGTCATCGATAATGGCGAGGGCGAGAAGGAAAATCTTTAACGAGACGGGTACACCGCTGCCAAGAAGAGCCAGCAAACCAAGAGCAAAGGCAATATCTGTTGCTGCAGGGATCGCCCAACCGTTAATCGCGGTGGGGTCGCCTGCGTTAAAAGCGACGTAGATCAGGGCTGGGGCAACCATACCGCCCAGGGCCGCAACAGCAGGCAGTGCGGCTTTGGCAGGGGATGATAACTGTCCAGCTAACACTTCGCGTTTGATCTCAAGACCAACCAAGAAGAAGAACACGGCCATCAAGCCATCGTTGATCCACAATAACAGGGGTTTATCGATTGAACCCGCACCGATTGCGACCGTGACAGGTGTGGTCAACAGTTGATCGTAGAGATAGGCCAGTGGTGAATTATCAAGTATGAGCGCGGAAACGGCCGCAATGAGCAAGATAACGCCGACAGCAGCGTCATGGCGGAAAAAATCTATAACAACACGCATGAGAAACCCCGATGAATGAATACTACTCCGCCACATAGGGTTTTTTGCCCTTACTGCCACGCCTTTTCGGTGAAAATGTCCAATAATTAACGTAGAATGCACCGATACGCCGCTTTTTGCCGTTTAGGACAATATTTTTACATAAAAATTTCTCAATTAAACGGAAAGTATATTTCGTTTTTCTCATACAAATGAACGCGATATAAACAATCAACTCACGCATCGCCGTGCAGGGAGGAATAATGACTGACACCACCGAGACCGAGAAAACATCTGTCGAAAACACAGGCCCCCTTGAGGGCATTCGCATCATGGATTTGACCCGCATTCTGGCGGGGCCAACCTGCACACAGCTGTTGGGTGATCTGGGCGCGGATATCATCAAGGTCGAAAAACCGGTCGATGGTGATGATACGCGCAGCTGGGGTCCCCCGTATTTGCAGGGCAAGGACGGCCAGGACACCCGCGAGAGTGCCTATTACATGGCGTCCAATCGCAATAAGCGCTCTATCGCTGTCGATATTGCCAACCCAGACGGTGTTGCGCTGATCAAAAGTATGCTGTCGAAATGCGATGCCATTTGCCACAACTTCAAAGTGGGCGGCTTGGATAAATATGGACTGGGATACGAAGACATCCATGCCGAGTTCCCGCATTTGGTCTATTTGCATATTTCTGGATTTGGCCGCACCGGTCCATATGCCAAGCGCGCTGGTTACGACATGTTGGCTCAAGGCGTCGGTGGTATCATGAGTTTGACGGGCCCCGTTGATGGCGATCCGCACAAAGTCGGCGTCGGCATTGCTGACGTGATGTGCGGCATGTATGCGACGTCGGCATTGTTGGCGGCCCTTCGCCACCGTGATCGAACGGGCCAAGGTCAATTGATCGATCTCGCATTACTGGACTCGCAGATCGCCTGGCTGATTAACGAGGGTGTGAATTATTTGACGTGGGGCAAAGAGCCCGTGCGTCGCGCCAACGCGCATTCCAACATCGTGCCTTATGATGTGTTCCCGACGGCGGATGGGTACGTGATCCTCGCCATTGGCAATAACGGTCAGTATGTAAAATTCTGTGATTTTGCGGGCAAACCAGAAATGGCCACCGACGAGCGGTTTTTGTCTAATGATCTCAGGGTTCGGAACCGCGACGCGATTACACCGCTGCTGCGCCAGATGACGGTGATGAAAACCACCGACGAATGGGTCAACGGTTTGGCACCGTTGGGTGTGCCATCGGCACCCGTTAACACAGTCCCGCAAGCGTTCAGTGATCCGCAAGTCCAGCACCGCGAAATGGCCATCGATATGAACCATCCTGCGGCCAAGGACGGTTTGTGCCACTTGATCGGCAACCCTATCAATCTATCTGAAACACCGGTTTCGTATCGCCGTCCACCCCCGATGGTGGGCGAGCATACCGATGAAGTGTTGCGTGAAATGCTGAATATGGATGATGAGAAATTAGAGAAATTACGAACCGATGGAGTCGTTGGATAACCAACGCAAATAATATGTTGGATAACCAACGCGAACAGATTGTTGGGTAGCCAATCTTGACGATTTTCTTTTGATGCTCTGCCCCTTTTATAGGAGACGACCATGTTCCCTTTAGCTGACGACTACCGCGAAATCCAAGCCGCCGCGCGCGACTTAGCGACCCGTGTGATTGCTGATCGTGCCGCCGAGGTCGATCGCACCGAAGCTTACCCCTGGCACAACGTCGAAGAACTGACCAAGGCTGGTTTCATGGGGATGACCATTCCGACCGAATGGGGCGGCCGTGGTCTGACGTTCCTACACGCCGTTCTGGTGGTAGAGGAAATGGCCAAGGTTTGCGGTGTGACGGCTAGGATCGTGGTCGAAGCCAACATGGGCGCGGTTAGTGCGATCATGAAATACGGCACCGACAAGCAGCGCAAGCTGGCGGCCGAATTGGTCCTGGCGGGGGATAAACCTGCGATCTGTATTACTGAACCGGATGCAGGTAGTGCCGCAACGGATATGACCACAACGGCGGTCAAAAAGGGTGATACCTATGTGATCAACGGCAAGAAACATTGGATCACCGGAGGTGGTGTTTCCAAGTTGCATCTGATTTTTGCACGGGTCATCGAAGACGGTGAAGATATGGGGATCGGTGGTTTCATCGCTGTCCGTGATGTTTCCGAAGGACTGATCGTCGGCACCCGCGAACCTGCCATGGGTCTGCGCGGTATCCCCGAATGCGAGATGATCTTCGAAGATTTGGTTGTATCCGAAGACATGGCCGTGATCCCACCCGAAGGGATCAAACGCGGCTTTGCCGGGTTGATGAATGCCTATAATTCGCAACGCGTCGGGGCTGCGACTGTGGCCATGGGCATCGCCGAAGGGGCTTATGAGCAAGCCGTCAAGTTTTCCCAAGAACGCGAACAGTTCGGACGGCCGATCTGTGAATTCCAAGGCTTACAATGGATGATGGCGGACATGTCCGTTGGCTTGGCGGCATCACAAGCGCTGGTCTACAAGGCCGCGTCATCGGCTGAAACCACGCAGGGTGGCTTTCCCGATATGATGATGGCAGCACAAGCTAAAATCATGGCATCCGACACGGCGATCAAGGTGACATCCGATGCCCTGCAAGTGTTCGGTGCGGCGGGCTATTCCCGTAACCGTCCGATGGAACGCATGTACCGCGATGCCCGTATGTTCACGATTGGTGGCGGCACGGCGCAGGTGCTTCGGAACTTGGTCGCAGGCCAAATCCTGGACCGTAAATTGCCGCAGACCCGTGATGGTTACGCCAAGATGGATGCTGCGCAGTGAGCACGGCATCAGAAATTGTTGCCCAACACCTTTATGAAGCGGGCTGCCGTCATGCGTTTGGTATTCCAGGCGGTGAGGTGTTGCATCTTATGGAGGGCTTGGAAAAAGCCGGCATCGATTTCCATCTGGTAAAGCATGAAAATTCTGGCGGGTTCATGGCCGAGGGCACGTATCACGCCACGGGCGCACCGGGTATTTTGGTTGCGACCGTGGGGCCGGGTGTGGTCAACGCCATCAACGTGATCGCCAACGCCTGGCAGGACCAGGTGCCGATGATCTTTTTAACGGGTTGTGTCGACGCGAACGAGGCCGAGACCTATACCCACCAGGTATTCGACCATACCGCTGTGATTGCACCGATTTCCAAGGCATCGATGGTAATATCGCCGGGTGCGGTTGATGTCATGATCGACAAAGCCATCGCGTTGGCCGTCGCTGATCCCCCGGGCCCTGTGCATCTGGATATGCCGATTGGGTTAGCAGGTGCTGAAACCAAACCGGCGGGATACCCAAAGCCGGGAACGATTGCCAAGGTCGCGCCCGCACCGGGTGCCGATCTGGACCGTGCCCGCGATGCGCTGGCGTCAGCGGAACGTCCGCTTGTGATCGCAGGCGTCGACATCTTGCATCACCATGCCGCAGAGACCTTGAACGAAGCCGTGCACCGCCTGTCGATGCCGATCATCACCAGTTATAAGGCCAAGGGCGTTGTCCCCGAAGACGACGCATTGGCATTGGGCGGGCATGGCCTGTCACCAAAATCTTATAAATTGCTCAAGCCCATGATCGATGCGGCGGATGTGATTTTGCTGGCGGGGTACGATCCGATTGAAATGCGGATCGACTGGCGTCACACGTGGGGCACCGCGATTGAGGGCAAAACGGTGATCGAAGTCGCCGCCCATCCCAACAGGCATTTTGTGCATCAATCCGATATTTCGTTCGTGTGCGATGTGGATGCGGGCCTAACGGCATTGACCCAGGGCTTGAACGGCAACCTAACATGGGCGGGTGGTGAAGTCGCCGCCATGAAAGCGACCCTGGCCGACGCGTTCCCGCGCGATGAAGAATGGGGACCCGCCGCTGTCATCGATGCCGCCCGGAACGCATTTCCGCGTAATGGTTTTGTTGCCGTCGATACGGGGGCGCATCGAATTTTGCTGAGCCAGCAATGGGATTGTTTTGAGCCGCAGAAATTGGCGCAGTCGACCGGGCTTTGTACCATGGGCTGCGCGTTGCCCTTGGTCATGGGACACAAACTGGCTGATCCCGAAACACCCGTGATCGCATTTACGGGCGATGGTGGGATGGAAATGATCCTGGGCGAATTGGCGACGCTTCGCGATATGGCACTGCCAGTTGTTGTGGTCGTGTTTGTCGATGAGTCGTTATCGCTGATCGAGTTAAAACAGCGCGGCGGCGGTCAGGATAACCTGGGTGTTGATTTCGGGGGCACAGATTTTGCCGCCGTGGCCAATTGCATGGGGGGGCGCGGTGTCACGGCGACCAACCGGGCCGAATTAGAATCAGCCATCACCGAAGGTTTGGCCGCAGACACCTATACGCTCATTGCATGCCCAATTGGCCGCAAAGCGTACGACGGTCGTTTCTAGGTAAATTTTTGAATCAAAGCCTGCTGGCAAAGATCAGGCCTTATTGATCTTCCAGCAGTTTTTCGAATGCATTTGTTTCAGGTTCTTTGTGCGACCGCATTTTGATGGTTTCGACACCATCGTCTTCGTCCATCATGTTAATACCGGAAAGTGCGGTTTCAACACCAGCGACCGAGCCGTTGCCGACTTTGACGACCAATGAATTCAACGTATCTTCAAACTGGTTGATGGTTTGGATCACGTTCATAATCCGCGCCCGTGCAGCGTCCTGAACTTCGCAGGCAAGGTCGATACGCGCCGTGGCATCGACAATATCTTGGAACATGTGCCTAGCACCGGTGTATTTGATTTCGCGGATCATGCCCTCGGCAATGTCAGAAATTTTTTCGCTGGCGTCCGAGACCGCTACGTTGGCTCTCTCAGAATCGTCTGCGACAGACACAAGTTGATCGGCAACCGTGTCCAATACTGGCTTATCGCCTGTGGAATCTGTCAAAATAGCCAAGTCGCCGCGCATTTTCTGCATCAGCTCATAAAGCCGCAGAACCTGCGTTTCCAACGTGTCTCTGTTCGATTTTTCCATTTTTGATCTCCCAGGCCTTAATTTCTTAAGACCACGGTATCGTGACTCAACAGGGCTGGATATAAGTATTAGGTCTAACTATATCCCTATTTCACAAAGGGAAGTACGTAACATGACCGATAAAGTAGAGAAATCCGATAAAGAATGGCTCGAACAGTTGGGGCCAAAGGCGTTCAAAGTACTTCGAAAACACGACACGGAACGGGCTGGAACCAGCCCGCTGAACGCCGAAAAGCGAGAAGGCACGTTTAAATGTGCAGGTTGTGGTGAGCCTTTGTTCGCATCAGACACCAAATTTGAGTCCGGGACCGGCTGGCCAAGCTTTTTTCAGCCCATCAGCGACGAAGCGATCGAAGAAAAGGTCGACCAAACGTTATGGATGACCCGCACAGAGGTGCATTGCGCAAAATGTGGCGGTCACCAGGGACATGTTTTCCCCGATGGACCCAATCCTACGGGCCTGCGTTACTGTATCAATGGTGTTGCGTTGGAATTTGAGCCCAAGGACGACTAATCACGGTCTTTATCAGTGATCGAAACGTAATTTGGCAAGGCTGCGATGCGACTGATCCAGGCTTGCACGGCAGGATAGCTGGATAAGTCGTAGTCGCCTTCTTCTGCGACGTGGGTGTAGGCATATAGCGCGATATCGGCGAGCGTTGGGCCGTTGCCGACCAGCCAGTCCGTGTGGCTGAGTTGCATTTCCATCAGGGCCAATGCGGCCTCTCCGGCGCTACGTTTGCTTAGTAGTTGGGCTTTTTGGACATCGCTCAGCTCTGGCAAATGTTTCCAAAACCGCAATGTCGCAATGTTGGGTTCGTGGGAATATTGTTCCCAAAACAGCCAGCTCATCATCTGCGCTTTGGTGAATGGATCGCTGGGAATCCATGATGTCCCCTCGGCCAAATAGGTCAGCACGGCGTTGGATTCCACCAACCTCCGACCGTCGTCTAGTTCTAAAACGGGGATACGGCCACCCGGATTTATGGTGCTCAAAAATTCGGGTGTGTGGGTTTCACCTTTCAAGATGTCATAGGCATTATAATGATAAGGTGTCCCCATGAACGCGAGCAGCAGACGGATTTTAAAGCCGTTGCCAGAAATCGGGTCGTCGTGCAGCGTCAACATAATGGGGTCTTTCGATATCAAAGCGAGGTGACATTATAAAACTGATAGCGTTCAATGGAATGGAATCGCAACGCATCAATTTTAATATGGGAATGAGCAAAGCTAATGAATGAGCAAACGGACACAGGATCAAAGATCGCAATTGTGACGGGTGGCGGATCAGGCATTGGCCGTGCCACCGCCTATGCTTTGTTAGATGATGGCTGGACGGTTGTTATTGCCGGACGACGAGAAGAAGCATTGCTTGGAACCATTACCGAAAGTGCGGCACCTGACAGGTTGATGGCGGTGCCGACCAATGTCGCGGATCCGGACAGTGTCGCCAACCTGTTCAAAAAAACCGTCGAAGCGTATGGCCGCGTTGATCTGCTGTTCAACAATGCGGGCACCAATGCGCCGGGCATTGCGTTGGAAGATTTGGAATTCGTGCAATGGAAGTCGGTCATCGATGTGAACCTGACAGGCTCTTTTAACTGTCTGCAGGCGGCGTTCCGCGTGATGAAAGACCAGGACCCGATGGGCGGACGGATCATCAACAATGGCTCGATTTCGGCGCATGCGCCGCGCCCGGATTCCATTCCCTATACCGCGACCAAACATGCAGTGACGGGCATGACCAAGACTGCTGCATTGGATGGGCGTAAATATAATATTGCCGTGGGTCAGATTGATGTCGGCAATGCGGCGTCATCGATGGCTAATCGGATGGCCAAGGGTGTTAAACAGGCGGACGGTGAAATCCGTGCCGAGGCTATGATGGACCCGTCCGAAGTTGGGCGCGGCGTTGCGCACATGGCGAGCCTTCCTCTCAGCACCAACATTCTGACGATGACGATCATGGCGACCAAAATGCCGTTCGTCGGTCGTGGCTAATCAGATGCATCGTATGATCTCACGTCGATCTTTGGTGAAGGGCGGTATGGCGGCGGGTCTGGTATTCCCAACCTGGCAGATGTTGTCATCAAACAGTGCCCATGCTGCGTTGGCGCCGACACCTGACTGTGGCAATTTCCCGTCGCCGACGCCGCGACAAACGGCAGGGCCATTCTTTTTACCTGATACGCCCGCGCGACGTGATTTCTCAGGCGATGGCCCGGGTGCTGAAATGTTTGTTGGGGGGTTCTTGGTATCGACCCAGTGCACGCCGATTGCGGGTGCGGTTGT
>DGNZ01000056.1 GCA_002389175.1 Rhodospirillaceae bacterium UBA4479
TTGATCTTTGATCATCTGTGAGAACCCGATGATAGCATTCAGCGGGGTGCGGAATTCATGGGACATATTCCCTAAGAATTCGGTTTTGGCGCGATCTGCACGTTCCGCCGTTTCCTTTGCATACATTAAGTATGTTTCGACGTTTTTCCGCTCGGTAACATCCAGGATAGTCGCCTGAATAGCCGGTTTGCCGTCCCAATCGACTAGCCGGGAAAACGTCTCAAAAACCAATGCGGCTCCGTCTTTGCGAACTCCGCCGACTTCGTATCGCTCGGGAGCATCAACATCCCCCGCCAATCGGCGATCCCGCAATGACGAAATGGCATCGCGTTCTTCGGGGGCTATTAATTGTCGAAGGTCGAGCCCAATAAACTCAGCCGGATCATAACCAAAAATCCCAGCTGCTGCAGAATTGGCATAGATGATTTTCCAATCACTGTGCACAAAATAACCTTGGATAGAGCCTTCGACCAAATCTCTAAATCGGCGCTCGCTTTCGGATAGGGCTCGTAGTGCCTGATGCTCGGATGTGCGGTCTTGTGCGAATACATGGAATGCTCTTTGGCCTTTCCATTCCCCCATCCGGACCAGAAATTCGACCCTCAATGGAATGCCATCGCGTCGGCGTCCCATGAATTGATATTTTTCTGGCGCATCATCACCATGAAGCCTGGCATGTGCGAATTCGCTCAGGCGCGGGACTTCCTCCGGCACGGCATAATCAAGAATATCCGTCCCTATAAATTCTGCATAAGGGCAGCCAAACATGTCTGCCGCTGCCTTATTGGCAAATACAATTCGTCCATCAACATGGATAAAGAAACCTTGAGGCGACCCCGTGACAATATTTTTGAAGTTCTCAGCATCTTTTGAGAATGAGGTGAGATCCTCATTATCGCCCAATAATGGTTCAAAGCTTGATTGTCGAAGTTCCGCCACAGTCTCGTCAATGGCGGCGCCACGATACCCCAAAAACCTGCCGTCACTGCCAACCAAAGGCCGTCCACTGATGCACCAAAAAATCGGCGCGTCGTCATTTTGAATACACACACGCAATTGCCGAAATGGCTCTCGGCGATTGAGTTTATCAAGTAAGTTTGCCCATACTGGGTCTGTGATCGGGTTCGCATCAGCGTATTCCCAGGGTGTCAGTCCCAATAAATCGTTTTCACGTATTTTCGATCGCCCATCAAAACGCTTAGAGATCAACGTGAATTTGAAATTGGAGTCAATTTCCCAAAACCAATCCGAATCAGCATATTCGCGAAACTTTTCAGATGCGTCAGCGTCTTCACCGAACTCATCCGTGTCACTACCAACTTCTCGCATTGATGATACCGTCTGGTTTGGTCTAATACTTTATTACGTTAGACAGCAAAACGTGTATCAACACGTTATACTTTTTGATTCTTTGGGTTCATCGCTGAACCTATTCGAACTCACCAATATTGGAGTTATGATTTGCGCGAACCCGCATTAAAAGCTGGAATCTGGATAAATGCGCAAGTCAGGTTATGTAATCAGCGCCACATGCCCGCGATGGTTCGCCGACGCGGTGACAGCGACGCGGGCAGTATCTTGATCATTGTTGATCAGCTAGATGGGACGGCTTATGTGCTATCGCAGATTCGCGACGCGGATGGTGTGCGTAATTGGCTCAAGGTTACGGGTGATGCCCCTGTACCGTATGCTCAGAGCGAGTCATACATTCAACGCCGAGCCGGGACCGATCCCGATATTTGGGTGTTGGAAATAGAAGACAAAGACGGCGCTTACACGCCAGATGCACCCGTCGTCATTTAACAGATCATCTGGCGTGCAGGAATAAGTTTATTCCGTGCGCGTGATAACGTGAAAGCCGAAATCCGTCTCGACGACATCGCTTAATGCGCCTGGCTCTAGGCCAAATGCGGCTTCTTCGAATTCTGGCACCATCATACCGCGACCAAAGCTTCCAAGATCCCCACCGCGTGAACCTGATGGGCAGTCCGATTTATCTTTGGCGATTTCAGCGAAATCTGCGCCGCCTTTGATATCGGCATGAATGGCATCGATCTCTTTGCGTGCTGTTTCTTTGTCTTTGCCATCGGTCGAAACAAGAATGTGGGCGGCACTAATTTGGTCTGTCATGAGGATCTCCATCACGGTCATTAATATAAGTCGGTTAATTTCTGCGCCGTGGGTACCGTATCAACGTGCCCAACACAAGAGGATGCACATCAAACTTCACCGAGTGTATGGAAACACATGAGAAAGGACGTTACGCTCTGATACCGATTCGCGACGAAATGAGGGCAGATGTAGTGGCTGCGAAGATCATCAAGTACGTAATACTGAGCATTGTTGGATTGTTGATTGTGTCGGCCATCGCGGTCGCGGTGATCGATGACGCAACAATCGAAGCGTCTGCAGGGCCTCTCGCAGGTCCTATCCTTGCCGCCAAACATAGTGTTGCCCATGGGATCAGTGGTGCAACAAATGCAATGGGTGGAAACAGTTCAAATAAAACACCGAGTGTCTCTCAGGCGCTTCCACCGCCACCTGCACCAATGGCATTGGCAACGCCTGTTCAGACGAAATCTCTAGCGGATATTGCCGCCGAAACGGAACAAGAATACGCGCAGCGCCAGATCAATGCTGAAGCGATGGCAGGAGCAGCCGCACCAAGCACGGCACCCGATCCGATGATGGCACCGGGGCAAGCTATAAACGATGTGACCGAGCAGAGTACGACGGCGGCTAATCCTCCACCATCACCTCAAATTGCTGGCACAGATGAGATCGTTGCTTCACCACCTACAGCATCAGAACCATTGATGGCCGAACAACCTGCACCGGACGCCGGACCTCCGGCTGCGCCTGCATCGGAATCACCATCTGCAGAAACAGCATTGCTTGATAGCCTCAATGCGCAACCGAGCGATGACATCGCAACGTTACCACCTGAACTTCCCGAGGAAGCTGAAACACCTGAATCCGCTGTCGACGAAACCTCAGATCCAAACGGAGAGCAAGCATACGCTGAAGGTCTTAAGTATTATTCAGGTGAAGGCGTGGAAAGGAATTTTGGAACTGCCGCGCAGTACTTCATGAAAGCTTCCGAACGTGGACATGCAGACGCGCAGTACAGCCTCGGATTGATGAACTACGTCGGGCAAACAGGCGGGCAAGATTTCACCAACGCAGCCAAATGGTTCCAAATGGCAGCCGAGAGCGGACATGTGCAGGCCCAATACAACCTTGGTTTTCTGTATTACGAGGGCAAAGGCGTAGGTCAGGATTTAAAAACGGCTTTTGGTTGGATCGACCGTGCTGCCGAACAAGGCTACGCCAAGGCCATCAAAGCCCGTGATGCCTTGCAAAAGGCGATGCCGGAAATGTTCGGCGGTTAAATCCACACCCAAAAACCTTAATTAACCATATGAGATGTGAGAGTGATTGAATCTCATTGATTCAACTCAATATTTTTTATCGCGTACGCATTTCGTTAACCCTGTTTTTACATCTATCGGCGATTCTTCACCCATGGGTCACCTGGGCAGGACGGACCCCTGATAGACTGGGATATTGGGTAATTATGAAACGTATCGCTTTTACAGTCGGTGTCAGCCTTATACTGGGGCTTTCGGCGACAACAATGGCAGCCTCTGCCAACGACACTCCTCAGGGACCTCTTTGGGCCCCGTTTTATCTGCCGTCCGGATTGCCCGCCAATCCACAAGTTTGGTGAAACAGAATTTCGGCCTCGCCTTTGCCTACAACGCCATCGCCGTTCCCATCGCTGTTTTGGGCCTTGTCACACCGCTGGTCGCAGCCATTGCGATGTCGACAAGCTCAATCATCGTGACGGTCAATGCGCTCCGCCTTCGGCTGGTGAAGTAATCCGATGGACATCATCGTATACCTCATTCCCATCGCATTGTTGCTTGGCGGTGCTGGATTGGCGGCGTTTTTCTGGTCTATGCGGTCCGGTCAATTTGATGACTTAGATGGAGCGTCGATGCGCGCCCTTCGTAACGACGACGGGTCAATGCCAGATAGCAAACCCACGTCGAAAGAGTAAGTCCAAGGCGACGATAAACAGTTTGCGTTTTTAAACTCATCAACTCTGCTTTAGCGCCCTTGCCTCGCGTACCCGCACACGTTCGCGGTGCAATATGTAAATCCCACTTGCCGCGACAATCAGTGCGCCAACAATCGTCGCAGCGCCGGGAATATCGCCAAACAATATGAAACCAAAGATGGCTGCCCAAATGAGGTTCATGTACTTGAACGGCGACACCAGCGCTGCCTCGCCCCAACGGAAAGCCTCAATTAACAAATAGTGCGCAACACCAACGAACAAGCCGCTGGCCACAAAGAACGGCACGTCCTTTAATTTAATAGGCTGCCAGTCGCCCACAAAAAACGACAATGACCCGGCCACAAAAACAAATGTCGTCGTCACAAAAAGAACCGCAATAGAGGTTTCATTGGGTGCCATCTTGCGGGTGATCATATCGCGCACGCCCGCCAACATGGATGCGATCAGCGGAAAAATTGCGAACCATTGAAAGGCTGTTGAGCCGGGTTGGACAATGATCAAAACGCCGCCAAAACCCACCAGCACCGCTGTCCAACGCCGCCAACCGATAACTTCATTGAGAAAAATCGGTGCCATGGCGGTCACAAACAATGGCCCCGCAAAAGCAATTGCGAATGCATCCGCCAGCGGCAAATAAGAAAGACCCGTGATGAATGCGAACGAGCCCCCGACCACACAAAGGCCCCGAATGCCTTGCCCCTTCCAACCATTGATTTGCCAAGCCATGTGCACACCACCGGCGCGCATCGCGAAAAAAAGAATGGGGATGTATACGAATAAACTACGGATTGAGAGCAATTGCCCCGTTGGGTAATCCGCCGTCAGTGTCTTTAAAAAAGCATCTTGCAGCGTCAGAATCGCACCGCCCGCAAGAGCAAACAAAATCGCCTTTCCCGGCGCGTCTGTAACACGAGAGCCACTCGGTGGTGTCACAGGAACCCCCATCAGCCGTACAACAACGAAACAATAAACACAGCCGCCGCGATCCCTGCAAAATCAGCCGTCAGTGCTGGTATCAGGGCATAGCGCAATCGTTTGATTTGCACGGCTCCGAAATAAACAGCGATCACATAGAACGTCGTCTCGGTTGAGCCTTGGAATGTGGACACCAGATATCCCGCGTAGCTGTCCGGCCCCACCGCCGGGTCATTGATGATTGATGCCAATATCCCATAGGCGCCTGAACCCGATAAGGGTCGTAGCAATGCCATAGGTAATGCTTCTGCCGGCAATCCAACCAATTCTGTAATTGCCCCCAAAGGCGTGATCAGCAATCCAAGCGCCCCAGACGCCCTGAACATGCCGACGGCGACAAGAATTGCCACCAAATATGGAATGATGCGGAGTGCTACATTAAATCCATCTTTTGCACCTTCCACAAAACACTCATAGACGGGCACGCGTTTCGCGACACCAAGCCCCAGCAACCCGACCATCAGTCCTGGGATGATCCACGGTGCAATCGTCCGCCCATAAACAATGGTCAGCGGCACCAAAAACAACACGAATCCCAGTGCCAATCCGGAAACCCAAATAGGATAGGCATCTGACGGCGTATCGATTGGATTCCCGTCTCCATCTAGTGGTGTTTCGACCGATGGCGCGCTGTCAGCCCTGACCTCATCGGTCGTAGCATCTGGGTCGTGATAAGGCTTGGGCGGAAACATCTTGGCGCAAAATTTGGCACTTAAAATTGCAACGGTTGTGGAAACCAGCGTTGCAAACAATGTTGTCGGCACGATACCCGCAGGATCGCTTGATCCAGCTGCGGCTCGCAATGCGATGACACCTGTTGGCAATAGCGTCACGCTTGACGTGTTGATCGCCAGGAACAAGATCATCGCATCCGTCGCCTGACCTTTTTGTTTATTCAACGTATCCAGATGCTCCATCGCGCGGATGCCAAACGGCGTTGCGGCATTGCCCAGCCCCAATACATTCGCCGACAAATTCATGATCATCGCACCCATCGCGGGGTGGTCAGCAGGCACGCTCGGAAACAGACGCGTCATCAATGGACGCAATGTCTTGGCGACGACCAATAACAAGCCTGCGCGCTCGGCAACCTTCATCAACCCCAAGAACAAAGACATCACGCCGACCAAGCCGATGGCCAGACTCACAGAATCGCCAGCCGTCCCGATCATACCCGCGCCCAATAGCTCCATGGGGCTCTCGGCATCAGGCACGATTGTGGGATCAAACGTCCATTGACGGATCGCGGCTACAACAAAGGCTATGGCAACAATGGCAAAAAAGATGCCGTTCACGGATTGCTCTCCTAGATCGAACGACGAAAGAATCGATAGCTATGGTCGCGCAGCAAGACCGCGCTGGCAAATCAGTCTTTGATCAGGTCTGGCCGGTCCGTAAATATGGACTGCACACCCATATCTCTAAGCGCGCGAGCACGCTCAGGATCATTGACAGTATACACCCGCACCGGCAGGCCCATTGCAGCTGCGTCGGCCAACAATGATAACGTCAAATGTCGGTCAGACATATGTATGGCATCACATTCGTAACGGCTGACGATCTCGCGCCAATCTGTGGGTAATTTCCAAAACAACATGGCCCGGGGCACTTCGGGAATTTCCTGATGGACGACGGCGATGGCGTCTTCAGAAAAACTGGAAATAACGGGGGCTGCAGTATTCGAAGGCCAATCCGATTTTATTAATCGCGCGACAGCCGTTGCTGTTTCCCGTTCGGCACCCTTTGTCGGTTTGATCTCGACATTCGCGCCCAGACCTTGTTGTGCTAGCGTCACCATGGCCTCAACAAAAGTCGGTATCCGCTCTCCTAAAAAGGCGGGATCAAACCAAAGACCTGCATCAAATTTTCTAAGCTCAGAAAGACTAAGGTCAGCAACCGCTCCAGAACCATTAGTCGTGCGATCAATTGTTTCATCGTGGAACAGGATAGCCTCGCCATATCGGGCCAGCATGACGTCGAATTCCACCCAGGTCGCACCTTCTTTTTTCGCGCGAATGATACTAGTCAGCGTGTTTTCTGGCGCTAATCCCGCAGCTCCACGGTGGCCAATCACAAATGGAAGCTCAGTTTCTACCTGGGCCATTTCACGTCTCCTTAAGCGTAAAACGAAGAAATCAGGTTGCCGAAGCGGGCGCAAGGCCTCAACCTATAGTCAAAATAAAATGTGGCTGGGGAGCATCACAACATGGCAGACAAAACTCTCGACGAACGCGCGCTTGAATATCACCGTAAAGCGCCTGCAGGGAAATTGCAGATTCAAGCAACCAAGCCGTTGGCAACGCAACGTGACTTGGCACTTGCATACTCTCCCGGGGTTGCTGCCGCATGTAACGTGATCGTCGACGACCCCATGCAATCCTATGAAATGACCAACCGCGGCAACTTGGTTGCGGTGATCACGAACGGCACTGCGGTTTTAGGGCTTGGCCCTATTGGTGCCGCTGCATCAAAACCCGTCATGGAAGGGAAAGCGGTTCTCTTTAAAAAATTCGCCAACATCGATTGCTTCGATATCGAAGTTGACGAGTTAGATCCAGAAAAGCTGGTCGAAATTATCGCCCCGCTGGAACCCACGTTTGGCGCAATCAACCTAGAAGACATCAAAGCACCCGATTGCTTCATCGTCGAAGAACGCCTGCGCGAGCGGATGAACATTCCTGTGTTCCACGATGATCAGCACGGCACTGCCATTGTGTGTGCGGCTGCGATCCTGAATGGTCTTCGCTTGCAAAATAAAAAATTCGAAGACGTTAAAATAGTATCGACGGGCGGTGGTGCGGCTGGCATCGCGTGCTTGGACCTTTTGGTGACAATGGGCGTACAGGTCAAAAACGTGTGGCTCGCGGATCACGTCGGCGTTGTCTACCAAGGTCGCGAAGAATTCATGAATGATCGTAAGTCTCGCTACGCGCAGGATACCGATCTTCGCGAATTGTCCGATGTCATCAATGACGCCGATGTTTTCTTGGGACTTTCAGCAGCAGGTATTTTGACTCCGGACATGGTCAAAAAGATGGATTCGAAACCCTTCATCTTGGCTCTCGCAAATCCCAACCCAGAAATCACCCCCGAAGATGCGAAGGCCGCAAACCCTGATGCGATCATTGCGACCGGTCGCTCTGATTATCCGAACCAGGTGAACAACGTTCTGTGTTTCCCGTTTATCTTCCGCGGTGCGCTTGATTGCGGGGCGACAACAATCAACGAAGAAATGAAAAAAGCGGCCGTGAAGGCCATTGCAGATCTTGCGATGGCTGAAAGCGACGAACGCGTAGCCGTTGCGTATTCCGGTGAGGACCTGGTATTCGGTCCAGAATATCTGATTCCAAAGCCATTTGATCCTCGACTTATCAGCGAAATCGCTCCTGCTGTGGCCAAGGCGGCCATGGAATCGGGGGTCGCGACACGCCCGATCAAAGATTTTGATGCCTATTCCGAAACGCTGGCACGGTTTGTTTTCCGTTCTGGCATGTTGATGAAGCCGGTATTTGAGCGCGCACGAAAAGATCCCAAACGTATTGTGTTTGCCGAGGGTGAGGACGAACGCGTCCTGCGTGCGGTTCAAGCGTTGGTCGATGACCGACTTGCAAAACCCCATCTTATCGGACGCCCAAAAGTAATTGCGCGTCGTATTGAAAAGTTGGGGCTGCGCATTCAACCCGATATTCATTTTGATATCACTAATCCCCAAGATGACCCCCGCTATGAAGCCTATTGGGAATTATACCATTCCTTGAACGAGCGTCGGGGTGTCACAATCGATGATGCCAAAACGATTGTGCGCACGAACACCACTGTCATCGCCGGACTGATGCTGCAACGTGGCGAAGTCGATGCGATGATTTGTGGAACCTATGGGCAATACAACTGGCACCTTAAATACGTTTTAGACATCATCGGCAAAGCTGATGGCGTTAAAGATGTATCGGCACTGAGTGCACTGATTTTGAATAAGGGAACGTATTTCCTGTGTGATACGCACGTTTCCATTGATCCATCACCCGAAGAAATTGTCGAGATGACATTACTTGGTGTGAATACCGTGCGCCGATTCGGGGTGCAGCCGAAAGTGGCCCTGCTTTCCCATTCAAATTTTGGCAGTTCTGACTGTCCTTCCGCACACAAGATGCAAGAAGCGATGCAGATGTTTATGGATGCCAAAGTCGATTTTGAGGTCGAGGGCGAAATGAAAGCCGACACCGCTCTTGATGAAGAATTAAGAGAACGCATTTTCCCGCACGCACGTCTGTCTGGCGCTGCGAATATGTTGGTCTTCCCGAATATTGATTCAGCCAATACAGCCTTCAATTTGCTGAAAGAATTGGGAGATGGCCTTTCTGTCGGACCTATTTTGGTGGGCGCGGCAAAACCAGTGCACATTCTATCCCCGGCGGTCACATCGCGTGGTATCTACAACATGAGCGCGGTCGCCGTTATGGATGCCCAGGCAACTCAATAAGCGTTAGGACATTTTCATCCGCCACCAAATTCATTGGTTAACGTTTAACGTTTTTCAAAGGTATTGAGGCCAAATTGGTAGCAACACACCACAATCGGGTATATTTTGGGCATGGGATTGATGCGTGGGACTTGGTGATTGCACCCAGGATCGCAATTCCGTATTAAACGAACACGTGGACATCAACATGACTGTCCAGTTAAGGGTTTTAGGACGTTAACCATATGCGGTTTTTTTCAGCTCTTTTAGTGTCTGGAATTCTACTGTCAGCGAATGCTGCCTGGTCAATTCCGCGCGATGAAGCACCGCAAGAGCGCAATCCCATTGAATGGTTCTTGTCCGACTTGGGCAGCCTGTTACGAACGGCGGCCAAAGCAATAGATCAACATCACATTGCTGATAGTTCTGCGCAGACACCCGACGCAACATCCATCGAGACTCAGTTCAGTAATGACACTGACGTTGATCTATTCAACTCAGCTGAATTTGAATCAATCCTGTCCCAGGGCATTCCAGCTGATCAAAGCCAGAACAGAACTGAGCCCAAGCAAAATATCAGCGATTTATTTGAGAACATTTTGGCGTTCTTCAATCAAAATGCACAACCGGGGGCCGTTCCGACAGCTAACGTCGATGAAAACATCGCAAGTCTCGATTTCGTCGACAACGATGCCTCTGATGAACTTTTGCCTACAAAGAGCGAAAACCCAACTGACCTCGTAGAAGTCGATTCACCTGCCATTGATCACCCAGATGTTGATTTGTTCGCAGTCTTTGAAAATGCTGCAGCAGCGTACGAAAATGATGAGGGCATCGAGCCGACAAAGGACGCCACCCCCGCACTCGAAGGATTCTTCGCATCGTTGGGCGAAGTCTTTTCGCTCGCATCATCAGATATCGCCTCTGACGATGCTGTCGTCGTTGATCTACCAAAAGAGACGGGTACATCTTCGACCGTTGATGATACCGACAAAGCTCTCGACCAAAATGCCGTTGTTGAGACATCGGAAGAGCCAGAGCAGGCACTAGAACAAGTTGCCGACATCACTTCGTTTGAGCCTGCTCCATGGCAGGTTCATCCGCATGTCGCCGTATTTGCACCTGAAACAAATATATTCGACGATTCAATGGCGCCTGTGCCTGCCCCCATCGCGCCAAAAGCTCAAAAAATTCAAGCCGTTGACGTGGCCCAAACTGATCCCGTTATTCGCAAGCGGACATGGCAAAATCCAGCCAACCGTAATCATCTATCTCTCGGTCGCACCAAAACTGCCGACCTTCCAGAAGATGACGCAGGTTTCTTTGATCACTTGGTTGAAACATTTATCGGTGAAAGCGATTCAACTGCGGATCAGAACGAAGTCCTCGCAAATAAAATTCCAGATCGTCTCATTCCAGAAGAAAAGCTCGACCTCGGGTACATTGCCCCAGATGCGGCGCTTGATACTGGTCCAGCTGATGAACTTACAACCATTGGCGACAGCATCTTAAAGAACATTGATCTTTACCTGGGGACCAACACCGTGATCGGGCGTCAGTACGAGCCATCTTTGCATCCGTCAAATGCATGTATTGAACGCAGCCTTCAGGTCAGCGTCTTTTGTGTTGCCGAAATCAAATGGCCTGCTGCAATCGCCTCAAGCTTTGCCCAAGACACTGCATTCACCCTCCCCGGCGAAGGTGTCATTCGTTACGAGAATGGCCGCATCAGCCGCGTTTACACTCCCTTCAAAGCCAACGATTTTGCCGAAGTCGTGAAGTTCATGCAGCGCCAGTTTGGTCCGCCGCTAGAGCGTGAGATCGTCTGGATGCACATGATCGAAGCGACCAAAATGCCGAATACCACATTCCGCTGGCGTGCTGTATCTGCGGATCGCAAAGATTCCATCGTCTTAGAAGTTCGCAACTTTGATGACCTACGCCGTTCGTTTGCTGATTTAAACCGTGGCATGGTTCGTCTTTATCGTGACGGCTCCCGGCCGATCTTTAAGCATCTTTCCACGATGGATTTGATGCTCATTCAACGCCGCCGGGTATCCCAAGCCCCCGTCGTACCCAGCAACGATACTACCGCAAACTAGTCATCATCTCTATCTAAGTGATTTTGCGGGCTTCTTGCCCTTTAAACCCTCCATATATTGTTGATAGAGTGCTGTTAACGCGCGGACGATTTCTCGTCCGCCTTAATGCGATACACACAAATTCGGAGAATGCCTCATGGGTTGGCAAGGTAACGTTTTACGGGTCAATTTAACGCGCGGCGAAATTATTCGCGAACCGCTTAATATGGAATGGGCGGAAACATACATCGGCCAGCGTGGGCTTGGTTCCAAATACCTTACCGAAGAAGTCGACCCTATGGTTGATGCTTTGGCTCCTGAAAATAATCTCATCTTTGCCACCGGCCCTTTAACGGCGACAGGCGCATCTACAGGTGGTCGCTATTCGGTGATTACCAAGGGGGCACTGACCAACGCCATCGCGTGTTCTAATTCAGGCGGACAGTTTGGTGCGTTCCTAAAACTCGCGGGCTGGGACATGCTAATCCTAGAAGGCAAGTCACCAGAGCCTGTGTACTTGTTAATTAAAAACGACAAAATCGAAATTTTGCCCGCCACCGATTTCATCTGGGGCGAAACCGTCTGGGAAACCGAAGACCGTATCCATGCCAAGCATCAAAACCCGAATTTAAAGATCGCCTCTATCGGTATTTCTGGCGAGAACCTGTGCCGCTTTGCCTGTGTCATGAATGATCGTGACCGTGCCGCCGGGCGTTCCGGCGTCGGGGCCGTCATGGGATCAAAAAACCTCAAAGCCATCGCCGCCTATGGCAGTGTCGGCACCAAGGTCGCGAACCCCAAAGAATTCATGGAAGCCAACGCCGCCGCACGTGCCAAGCTTGATCCAAGTGCACCACGGAAACGCCTATCCACCATAGGCACGCACGCCATGCTCGATGTTACCAATTCGTACGGTTCATTGCCGACATTGAACTGCCGCGCTGTCCAATTCGAAGGTGCCGCCAAGGTCAACGTGAAAGCCGCGCACGCCCCGCGCCGCAGCGACGGACGCGCCAACGTGCAAGCCAACAAGGCCTGCTTTGCGTGCTCCATCGGGTGTGGTCGGATCGCGACCATGGACAAAAACCATTTTTCGATCAAAGACAAGCCGCAGTATCACACGTCGATGGGCGGGCTGGAATACGAGAGCATTTTCGCCGTCGGTCCCATGTGTGGCGTCGATGATATTGATGCCGCAACCTATGCCAGCGCGCTATGTAACGAACATGGCATGGACCCCATCTCATTCGGAGTTAGCTTGGCTGCTGCCATGGAACTGTATGACATCGGCGTCATCACCAAGGAACACACCGGTGGCATGGCGCTCGATTTCGGCTCAGCCGAAGCACTTTGCTGGGCCGCCGAAGTCACCGGGACGTCGACAGGGTTCGGGAAAGATATTGGACTTGGCGCCAAACGACTGTGCGAAAAATACGGCCATCCGGAATTGTCGATGACGGTGAAGGGCCAGGAATTCCCCGGCTACGACCCCCGCGCCATGCAGGGCATGGGCTTGGCTTACGCGACATCGAACCGCGGCGCCTGCCATCTGCGCGCCAGCCCGTTCCAAGACGATTTCGCGCACGTGCGCACCGAAGGCAAAGCTGCCATCGTCAAGAAATCGCAAGATCGCAACGCAGCGTGGGATTCCACGGGTGTGTGCCTGTTCGCAGGCAATGCCTGGGAAGTCGATGATTTGGTCGCGCAATTGGCCGGCGCGCTGCCGGGTGATTGGTCCGTCGACCGCTTCTTCGAGGCGGGTGAGCGGATTTGGAATATGGAGCGGATGTTCAACAACCGCGCCGGCTTCACAGCCG
>DGNZ01000066.1 GCA_002389175.1 Rhodospirillaceae bacterium UBA4479
CCGCTGGACCGAAACACAGACTTGTCCTGCGTGATACATGCCACCTTTGACGAGTGGCGCGATGATCTCAGCCAAGTTCGCGTCCGCTCCAACGATAACGGGCGCAGCGCCGCCATGTTCGAGCGCACAACGTGTGCCCGGCGCAAGCTGAGAGCGCAGCGACCAACCGACACCGGGGCTGCCAATGAAGCTGAAGAATGCGACTCGCGGGTCCGTGACCAACGCAGTGGCCACATCGCGCGTTTCTGTGACGGTCACCTGGCAAAACTCTTCCGGCAGACCGGCTTCGCGCAATATCTCAACAAACCGGATGCACGACAGGGGAGTGTCTTCGGATGGTTTGACAATGACGGGGCAGCCCGTTGCCACCGCCGGTGCGACCTGGTGGGCGATGAGATTGAGCGGGTGGTTGAACGCACTGACCGCGACGACAACGCCGATCGGTTCGAGCGTTGTCGCAGCAAACCGATTGGCGGACGCAGCGTTGACGTTCATCGGGATGATCTCGCCGGTCGCGTGTTTGAGTTCTTCGACACAGGCCTCGACGCTACTGATCGCCCGAACTACCTCGACCCGCGAATCGATCAGCGGCTTGCCCCCTTCGCGCGCGGCGTCGAGGGTTAATTGCTCGACCTGATCCGTCATGATTTCCGCCGCCTTCGACAGAATCTCGATGCGCCTGGGTTTGGAAAGCCACGAGTCTCGCGATCGAAAGGTGCGGTAGGCCGCTGTTAGGGCCGCCTCAACCGCCGCGCCATTGGCGGTATCGACCGTTGCGATCACGCTTCGGTCGTATGGCGCAAAAACTTGTTTCTGAACATCTGTTGCTGTCGCCCCCACAATCATGAGGCCGTGATGCGGCGTATTATCTGACATGAACCCTCCGACGCGCTCGTTGCGCGGCCCACATTAGCGGGGCGCGGACGTACTCGCTATGGATCGAAGAGGAAATGGCGCGCCTGGAGAGATTCGAACTCCTGACCTACGGATTAGGAATCCGGTGCTCTATCCAGCTGAGCTACGGGTGCCTGGGCCAATAATGTGTCTGAAAACAGACGGGCGGAACATACCTTTCGAGCGAACGCCGCTCAAGCCTTCTTTGGTTTCTTGCGTCGCAGCGGTGTGGCGCCGGTTTTGTCTCCGCCGCCATCTTGCGTGCGCGCTTTGGCCAGGTTGGCCTGATATTTTTTGTTCTTTTTGCCCTTGTTGAGTTTGGACTTTTTGATCGGCTTGTCCCAAGGCTTTTTGTCGTCTCGCCGCTCAACTTTCGTATCGTCCCGCTTGTCCCCACGGGCATCATCTGACGCTTTGGGTTTCGGCTTTGGTTTGATCTGAACAGCGGGTTTGTTTTTGGGGTATCCCGATTTTTTTGATCGTGGCGCATCGCGGTTGCCGTGATCTTCGCGATCCCCTCGATCTCCCCGATCACTTCGGGCAGGGCGAGACTCTCTGTCGCCACGATGATCACGACTATCGCTTCTGTCTCGGGTCGGGCGTTTGCCGCGGTTGCTTCGCGGTGCAGGTTCGTTGCTGAGAACAGGTGGCTCGTCCAGGCGCGACACAGAAATCGTCTTTTCCAATTTCGCCCCGGGGCCGAGCGCTTCCAAGAACAGATCGGCGGCTTCTGCTTTTATCTCAACAAATGATTCGTTGGCCTGGACCCGGATGGCGCCGATGTCTTTGTTGGTAATGTGTCCGGCGCGGCACAGCGTCGGCAGCAGCCAACGCGGCTCGGCGGATTGTTCGCGTCCCACGGACAACGAGAACCAGACGCTATCGCCGAAATCATCATGGGAACGACGCGGGCGTTCCGGTGGTGGTGCGGAATCGATGAGTTCCTCGGGCGCGGCCTGTTCGGAAAAGTGCTGTCGGATAAACGCCGCGGCAATATGTTCAGCGCTGTGACGTGACAGCAATTCCTGGGCAAACGTCGTTTCAACGTCGCTTAAGGGTTCCGTCAAAGATGGATCGGTTAACAACCGCTCGTGATCGCGCATCATCACGGCCTCGGCGGTGGGGGGCTTTTCCCAGGTCGCATCAATCTTGGCGGAACTGAGCAACCGTTCGGTGCGCTTGCGCCAATTGTGCGGCACGATCAGTGCGCAGGTGCCTTTGCGTCCCGCGCGCCCGGTCCGTCCACTGCGGTGCAGGAGGGTTTCGCGGTTCTTTGGAATTTCGGCATGGATGACCAGTTCCAGGTTGGGCAGATCAAGCCCACGTGCGGCAACATCGGTCGCGACACAAACGCGGGCACGACCGTCGCGCATGGCTTGTAGCGCATGGGTGCGTTCGTTCTGGCTGAGTTCACCAGAAAGCGACACGACGGAAAAACCACGATTGTTAAAGCGGCTGGTCATGCGATTGACGGCAGCACGGGTGCCACAGAAGACCAGCGCGTTCTTGGCATCGAAATACCGAAGCACGTTCACAATCGCATTTTCAATATCGTTGGGCGCCACGGTCATGGCGCGGTAATCGATATCCAAATGCTGGGTTTGATCGGATGCGGTGGTGACACGAACGGCGTCGCGCTGATAGCGCTTGGCCAGTGTTTCGATGGAGCGCGGCACGGTCGCCGAGAACATCAACGTGCGGCGTTCTTTTGGTGATGATTTCAAAATATACTCAAGATCATCGCGGAACCCGAGATCGAGCATTTGATCCGCTTCATCCAACACAACAGCCTTAAGCCCCGTGGTATCGAAAGAGCCGCGTTCAATGTGATCGCGCAATCGTCCCGGTGTGCCGACGACGATATGGGCACCCTTTTTCAGGGCGCGGCGTTCGTCACTCATGTTCATGCCGCCCACGCACGATGCGAATGAGACACCTGTTTCAGCGTACAACCAATGTAGTTCGGCTTTGACCTGCAAAGCCAGTTCCCGTGTCGGCGCGACGATCAGGCCCAACGGCGTTGATGCTGGCGTGAAATGGCCAGAATCGCCGAGTATTTCTGGGGCGATGGCGATGCCAAAGGCGACGGTCTTGCCGGATCCTGTTTGCGCAGATACTAAGATATCGGCCTGGATCAGTTCTGGCCCCAACATGGACTGCTGTACGGGTGTCAGCGTCTCATATCCACGTTTGGTCAATGCTTGGGAGAGCGCCTGAACGACACCTTCAAATTCTGTCATGGTTTTTCTTTCGGAGTATCGGTTTCGTGCGTCAGTTTCCGCGTGTGGCGTTCTGAGGCGCACGTCGTCCCGATAGATATCAAAGTGGGACACAAATATTGAGCGGTTTGTACGTTGTGTGCGGTGCAACGTAAAGGGCGAACGCACGTTAGCGGGACATCTTCGCAAGCCTAGGGATTCAATATCAGGCCCTGTTTTGGCCTTTGCATCAGGTGGGATGACAAATGCCAAGGCTGGGGTATGCTCGCGGCCCGCCATGATCTTGATGTTTTTTTTTATATGCCTTTGTTTGAAACACTCCCCGATACCACGTTCCTGATCGTTGCCCTTGTTGCGGTGGTACTGACAGGGATATCCAAAAGTGGTCTTGGTGGTGGTTTGGGCCAACTTTCGGTGCCGGTGATGGCATTGTTCATTTCACCTGTTGCCGCAGCGGCGATCATGCTGCCGATCCTGTGCACCATCGATTTGTTTAATATATGGGGGTATCGCCGCGATTGGGTGCGCGCCAACGTGTTTGTGATGGTACCGGGGGCCATCATCGGCATTGGCATCGGTGCGCTGACGTTTCGCCACATCGATGAAAATGCTGTCCGCGTTCTTTTGGGGGTGATTTCGGTGATCTTTGCGCTGACGTATTTTGTGAAGCATGCGCCAGTCCAAGCTGACACAAAAAAGGGAAAAATTGTCGGCAGTATTTGCGGCACCCTTGCCGGGTTCACCAGTTTCGTCGCCCACGCCGGGGGCGGGCCTGTGAAGATATTCCTGTTGCCGCAACGGCTCTCTGCACGGGCCTTTGTTGGCACCAGCGTGTATTTTTTCTTTATCGTCAATCAGATCAAAATTTGGCCATACTTCTGGTTGGGTCAGTTTTCGACCGAGAATCTGAACACCAGTATCTTGCTGCTGCCTGCCGTTCCGCTGGGCGTGTGGATTGGATGGAAGCTGGTTGATATCATCGATGTCGAACTGTTTTACAAAGTCTGCTACGCGCTTTTGATGGTGGCTGGAATCAGGCTGATATACGTGGGGCTTTCATGAACGGGGCGTCAGCCATTTCAGATACGGTGGGTGGCAGCTTGTGGGCTGATCCAATCGAGATCAATCACCCCAGACATCGCGGTACACACGAAGCCAGTTAAGGCCGAGTATTTTCCGGATATCGTCCTCGGCAAAACCCCGAGCCATGAGACCTTCGGTCAGGCGAGGCAGGCTGCGCGGTGTTTCAATCTCGGCCGGGAATTTATAGGGCGGGGGTGGGTATTCGCTTGTGCGCCAATGGCCCGCAGCGATTAATTTCTGATACCGCGACAGCGCCGTTTCGTCGTCTTCTATCGGATGCTGGCCGAGGTAATAATCAATGCCGATCCCAACGTGATCAATGCCCACCAAATCTGCTTTGTAAGCAATATCATCAATGAATTGATCCAGGGTGGCCTGCCCGTTCCATGTCAGGAACGGTGGAAAACCCACAGTGCCAATCACACCACCATTTTCGGCAATGGCTTTGATCAGGGTATCAGGGATATTTCGCGCATTATCCTGGATGGCAAAAGCGTTGGCATGGGAAATGATCACCGGTGCCGACGAAGCTTCAATCGCATCTAAGGACGTCTGGTAGCCGGTGTGGGCGCAATCAATCAGCATATGAAGAGCGTTGAGCCGTTCCACTGCTTTCAGCCCAAAATAACTGAGGCCGGAATCTGTACGCTCGCCAGCACCATCACCAATCAGGTTTTTTGTATTGTAGCAAAGCTGCACCACACGCAGCCCCGCCGCCTGGTAAGCGTCCAGCAGGTCCAGATCATCTTCGATGATGGCGGTCCCTTGGCAATGCAGAATGATGCCGAGTTTGCCTTCGGTTTTGGCCCGTTCAATATCTGCTGCCTTCAACACCAGTAATGTGTCATCCCGTTCGCGAATATACCGATGCCATCCGCCGATCAGGGCAAAACCGCTACGCGCATTGCCAGCCATCCCGGTGATGGTGGGCGCAATGGCTGTGGCACCACCTTCCCGCCACCAATCAACGTATTTCGGATCCTTGGCGAGCGGGCAGGTGACATCGATGATGATACTGGATCGGTGTAGTTGTTCTGCGTCCATCAGTTCAGTTCAAGCCTTCTCGGTGCGCCATGATGTATGTAAGAAGCCTAGTGCGGAGTCATGGTCTTCTCAATCTTCAATGGAATCCTTCAGTAATCAAATTTTAAGCAGCTGGATTTAAGGTTCTCGGTAGCGAGAGAGGTCTTTATGGCAAAGAACGCGAAAACGACTGAAACGGAAGACGCCCGAGACGCGCCGATGACGCCGTCTTCACTTGATCAGCATACGCATGCTGAAATGCAGATGTTGTATCGGGAATCCACAGAAACTCTGCGGTTTGTGAAGACACATCAATGGAAGACTGTGGGCGCGACGCTGATGGTTTTCTTGGCGTTAGTATTTGTTGCCAAATTCATTAACGCCGGACCGGGGCTGACCCGGCAGTTCATGGGCATCACTATCGTCACCTGTTGTGCCGCCATCTTTATGTTGGTCCTGTATCAGTTTTGGACCCACAACGAGCAAGCCAAAATCAACCATATGCAACCGCACATGTCGTCGTTATTTGCCGAGGTCCGGGCACTGAAATCGAAACGAGAAGGCAATATTCATCGCTACTTGTTGTTGTCGTTCATGATCATCGCCGTCATCTTAGGGGCCCTCGTGGTGCATTTGGCGTTGACCAAAATCGCGCCATAATCTTCCTGTGACTCGGCATTCCATCGACACTTGTTTATAATCATTTTAAATCACCCAAGCCGCAATACGATCTGACGCAGATTTAGGAGAGACCGTGAGTAACCCACTGATAAGCGTTGTCATTGCTGACGATGAACCGTTGATGCGGCGCGTCGTTAAATCGGCCTTGGATGAAATCGACTGTAATGTCGTGGGCGAAGCCGAAGACGGACCAGATGCCCTGGAAGTTGTGAACAAGCACAATCCAGATTTGATTTTGCTTGATATTCAAATGCCGAACCAGAATGGCATCAAGACACTAAAACAGATCATCGCGGACAAGCCGGATGCCTATGTGGTGATGCTGACGAGCGTGGATGATAGCCAGACCATCAGCGAATGCATCCTTGCAGGTGCTAAGGATTATTTACGCAAAACAATCCCTATCCAAGACATGATGGAACGGTTGCTGACTCACATAGAGGTGATCCAAAAGGGCCGCAAGCAGGCTTAGCTTTTGGGTAAATCGACGTAGCCCCGCTCAATCGTTGTCATCAATTCTGCGAACGCATCGCGGCTTTCTTCGTACTCTCGTCTGAGTGTGCGGAGTTTATCTCCACTCGGCTGTTCGTCTTCTGATTTCGCCAGATCAAGCGCTGCCGACAGGTAAGCGGCGCGACGTTGTGCCACGTGTACGGCGACGCTGATGACTTTTTCTTCGGTCAACGGAGATACGATCGGATTTAGGACCTCGTGATTGGCGAGGCGGATCGCCTGTTCGACCTCACTAACAAAATGACGGTGGCTCCGAAGGTCTTCGTTGCTCATGGTGTGCTCCTATCGTCGAGGGCGCGTGTTTGTGCGCTCAAGAATGCTGATGTTATGGCAATGGTACACGAATTTAGTCGTCAATCTAATCACCTGCCAAATACTTCTTCGCATCTTTGTCGGCGGCCGATTGTAAAGGTGTTGTTGAATTGTCGATCCAGTGCGTGATATCGGTCCAAACTTTCTGTGCTGCCAAATCTCGAAGCAGCATGTGATATCCGCCTTCGTAAACAGCGAACCGGCGAGGCTGATTTGGGGGATCGGGCAGGCGCGAAAACATCATCCGCGTTGGGCCGTCTTTGACGATATCATCGCGCGCGCCATACAGAATTAGCGCTTTTTTATCGAATGTGTATGACGCATCCAAGGCGCGATCCATCAAATCGACCAATCCATAAATGGCATCAATCCGGGCCCCCTTGATAACCCATGGATCGCGGCCCAGTGCGCGGAGCATTTCGATGTTGTCGCTGGGTTTGACCTTGATGCCGCGGCCCGTCAATCGGGTGGCGGGGAATGTATGGGCGCCGATCCAAAGTGCGGTTGTTTGATAAATGGGCATCGCATCACGCCCCCACACGGCGGGCGCAGATAAAATCACGCCTGATATCCAGGGGGTTTCAAATTCTGTGACCAGCGACATGGTGACAGCACCCCCCATGCTCTCGCCCAACACATAAATCGGGACGTCCGGATGACGTTTGGCGATCAGCTGGGAAAATGCCCGCGCATCAGAAATGTAGCTGTCGGTGGTGAACCATCTGCCCCGAAACGGCGATGCCCCAAATCCGCGTTGATCATAGGCATAGCTGGCGATGCCCTGGTCAGCAAAAAACTGTGCCGGGGCATCAAAGAAATTCGAATAATCGTTGAATCCGTGAAGTGCGATAATGATGGCCCGAGGGGACGATGACGGCATCCAAGACCGATAAGGCAACGCCAAACCATCAGGTGTCGATAAGTGTGCCGTTAATAATTGCGCATCGCGCTGTGGTGGGCCCAGATCGATGATCCGTGGACTGCACGCCGACAACAGACCGGCCAGGACGATGGCCAAGATCGGCAGGTATCGGTTACGGATTGGCCGTTTTGTTTTCAAGGGCGTCATCATCCTGGGTCAATCGAATAAAGATGTCCTCAAGATCGGAATCCATGGTCGAGAAATCCGTGACTTCCAATCCGGTGGCTTCGACGTCGGCCAAGACTTGTCGCGCTGGTGTTTTCGATGGTGCAAAGCTCAAGTTCATCTTGTTCGGCGCCGTCATATTCGGATTGTAGCGCATCAGGGCGTCGGGCGGTGTCACGATGGGTCCCGATAATGTGACCGTGATTTCCTTGGCATCCAGGCGGTTCAGCAATTGCGCGGTTGGTTCGCAGCAAATGATCTCGCCGTGGTTGATGATGGCGATCTCATCGCACAAGGCTTCGGCCTCTTCGAGGTAATGGGTCGTCAGCACCACGGTGATGCCGTCGTCATTCAGCTTTTTAACGTGACTCCACAACTGTCGGCGTAAATCTACATCAACCCCGGCAGATGGCTCGTCCAGCACCAAAACCGGTGGGCGATGGACCATGGCTTTGCCGACCAATAACCGTCGTCGCATGCCCCCGGATAAGGATCGGGTGTAGGCATCTTTTTTATCGGCCAGTCCAACAGCATCCAAAATGTCGTTGGTGGTGCGCTCCGCAGCGGGGACGCCGTACATGCCAGCTTGGAGTTCCAGCAACTCATAGGGTGTAAAAAACGGATCGATGCTGAGTTCTTGCGGGACAATACCAATGGCACGGCGCGCGGCCCGCATCTCGCCCTCGATATCGTAATTCCAAATCTTGGCGGTCCCAGACGTTTTGTTCACAAGACCCGCCAGGATATTGATAAACGTCGACTTGCCCGCCCCGTTGGGCCCTAACAAACCAAAAAAAGACCCGCGCTTGATCTTTAAGGACACATCGCTGAGGGCCTGCTTGGGCGCTTGCCGATTTGATCCGGCATAAACCTTATTCAGGTTTGTGACCTCAATGGCGAATTCGGGATCTGTTGTGGATGACGTCATACCCTTGGGTATCAAATGATCTCATATTCGGAAAGGAATTTGATGGTTGCCCCCTCACCCCCGCTTTCGCGGGGGCAGGCCTAACCTCTCCCCCGAAACAGGGGAGAGGGATGAGTTCGAGTCACGTAGATACAAGGTCCCTCTCCCTCATGAAATGGGGGAGAGGACAGGTGAGGGGGCTTATTGACAAGATGTTTGAATCTCAATCTGTTCGGTCGCGAACAAGCACTGTTCTACTGTGGGGCAATAGGCGAAATCAGCGATTAATGCGGGCATTTGTTGTGGTCCCGCCAAGTATGAAAGCTGGATTTTGGGCGGTTCTGGAAAATAATCAGCGGGACTTTCGATGAAGAAAGGTATGGGGGTTTGCCACTTCACACCCGTGTCTTCAGCTTGCAAAATGGTGATGCCGGGTGGGCCCGGGATTTGGGTATTCCCCAGCGGCGTGATGGATATGTCGATTGTGCCGATGCCTGTCTGGCATGATTCTGAAACCGTAAATTCAACATGATCTGCGGCGTCTTGAGCCGAAGCCATCGGCGCAAGCAACAACAGGGCCACCAATGATGATGTTGATATTGAGGGGCCCCGCCGCATCATTGATCAGGCTGGGCCTGTCGACAGAAGGCGCAGGATGGGTTTTTCAAAATCATCCCAATCTGTTCTTTTCAGGGATCGGTAGGCGATAATACCATTCTTGTCCAAAATGTAACTGGTGGGGAGAGTCCCACTGCTTACAAATGAATATCTCTCAAGTTGACCGCCACGAGTCATCATCTTGCGACCCCAGCCCTTGCCCTTGATGTAACCTGAATCAACAGCTGGCAGCGAGAAACCCTCACTTGAAATATACGCTCGGGACGCATCAATTGCCTCGCTGTGTTGAAGCAGGAGAAACGCCATGTCTGGGCGGTTGCCGACCCGTTTATACAGATCATTCATTGCGGGCATTTCTTCACGGCACGGTCTACACCACGCTGCCCAAAAATTCACAAAAACCACCTTGCCCTGGAAATCCGAAATCGATGCGCTTTCGCCGGCCTCGGTGACAAACGCGAAATTGTGAAGACGATCACCGATACTCGTCCCAACTTGAGCTGACGCGGCGTCGGGCGCAGTCGAAGATGGCAGTACCAATTCTGATGTGGTCTGGCACCCAGCTAAAGCCAACGCGAATATTGCAGCAAACCAATGTTTCACAATCATCCCCTCCTTGTGATCCAAAAATAAGCACCAAAGGGTACCATAGTTTTGGAAATCTAAGCGAGTCGATAGATGTCTTTGCTGAGAAAAGGTAAGCGGAGCAGGGAATTTAATCCCGATTCTACCCCCTCACCTAGCCTCTCCCCCACTGCGTAGGGGAGAGGACAGGTGAGGGGGGTACTTAAAACGAATATGTATGCACTTTCTAAAAATCGTCATTCCCGTACCCGCTTTCGCGAGCACAGGCTACGGCGGGAGCATATCGCAATGGTCATGGACCCCCGCCTACGCGAGGGTGACAAACATTAAGAATAAATTTTCAAAAAATGGTACGGGTGGTCGGACTCGAACCGACACTTCCGAGGAAACGGGATTTTGAATCCCGCGCGTCTACCAATTCCGCCACACCCGCGTACCTTGAAGAGACCGGAACATAGGGGATTGAAACGGCTCTGTCCATACTCCCTGAGCGGACTTTTTCACCCTTATTGCCAGCGTCTGTTTTGACTGATATTCAGCGCGATACGAGACATATTCCCGCCACCGGAGACCATTACCATGATCCGCGCTTTATACGACAAGACCCTGGAATGGTCGGGCCATCGCCACGCGATTTGGATTCTGGCGGCGGTGTCGTTTACCGAAAGCTCGTTCTTTTTGATTCCGCCCGATTTGTTGCTGATTCCGATGGTTTTGGCGATGCGGACGCAATGGTTCAAAATTGCCTTTGTGTGCACGGTTTCATCGGTTTTGGGCGGCTTATTTGGCTATTTCATTGGCGCCACGCTTTTCGAAGAGCTCGGCCGTCCGATTTTGGAAATGTATAACGCGGTCGAGATTTTTGCGGCGGCGACCGAGGCATATAACAAGGACGGGGCCCTGATCGTCTTTACGGCAGGTTTCAGCCCCATCCCCTATAAGATCATCACGATCGCAAGTGGTGTCGCGGCCATGGACCCGGTGACATTCACGTTGGCATCGATTGTCGGGCGCGGCGCACGGTTCTTCCTGGTTGCGATCTTGCTGTGGAAGTTCGGCAAGCCCATCCAAGCCTTTATCGAAAAGCGCCTGGGGCTGCTGACCCTATTGTTCTGCGTCTTGTTGGTCGGTGGCGTGATTGTTTTGAAAGTCCTGACTTAACCAATGGGCATAAGGCGGCTATAACACTGTTATGGAATCATTGGGCCGCCTTAGTCGTTCGTTTTCATTGTTGTTGATTGCATCCGCTGTCATCGCGCTCGGCACCGCGTACACGGCGCAGTATGTGTTTGGGTACGAGCCGTGTGTGCTATGCCTATATCAGCGCGTGCCCTATGCGATTATCGGGGTGATCGGGATTGTCACAGTGTATTGGTGTGCGCCTGAAAAAATGCACTTGGTGGCCGTGTTCGCATGCCTTGTGTTCTTGGTCAGTGCCGGGATCTCGTTTTATCATGTGGGCGTAGAGCAGACGTGGTGGGTGTCCGTCGCGCCATGTGGGGGCGGCGCGGGTGATATCGCAAGTACGCAGGACCTGTTGGCCGCACTCCAAGAAAAACCTGCGAAGTCTTGTGGCGACATTGAATGGACCCTATTTGGTATATCGATGGCGACGTATAATGTTGCGGTCTCGTTGGCTTTGGCGGGGACTTCATTTCTTGGTTGGCGCCGCATGAGGGAGTTTACCTACGCATGACGACAGATACCCAACCCACCCGTGCCCCGCGTCCCATTCGTATGCCGGGCGATCCCAGCAAAGCCGAAATGCTGGAAAGCATGATCCGTGTCGACCATGCAGGTGAATATGGGGCTGTCCGCATTTACGAAGGTCAATTGGCCGTCTTGGGCCAGGCTTCCAGCCGTCCTGATATCGAACATATGGCCGAACAGGAACGCGTCCACCTTGAAAAATTCAACAGCCTGATCCGTGAGCGGAAGGTCCGCCCAACAGCATTAATGCCGCTGTGGCACATGGCGGGATTTGCGCTGGGGGCAGGCACGGCATTGATGGGTGAAAAGGCCGCGCATGCCTGCACGGTTGCCGTCGAAGAAGTCATCGACGCGCATTACGCCGAACAAGTCGAAGCCTTGGACGCCGAGGGTGACGAGGGCGAGCTTCGCGATACGTTTGAGAAATTCCGCCTCGAAGAATTGGAACACCGCGAGACGGCCCTTGGGCATGGCGCAGAAATGGCCCCGGGGTATGAGGCGCTTAAGGTCGCGGTGAAGACAGGCTCAAAGCTGGCGATCTGGTTATCGAAACGGGTATGACCGTTTTGGGCATTCTTTGCCCTTAAAATAATAGGCTGAGATGCAGTCTCTAAAACAACGCATCTGATATTACATTTATCGTGTGTGGTTTAAGAGGCGATTTTTGCGGAACAAACCCATTTTCATATTCGCCTTTTAAAAACAATGACTTAAGGTTTTTTCAGTATCTGCGCTTGTGTTTGGTCAGTGCGGTGATGATGCCGCGAAAGGTGCGCACTTCTTTTTCTGAAAATCCGGCCCGCCAAAACACGTTTCGGATGTTACGCACCATGACCGGGCGTTTTTCGACCGGGCGAAGAAAGCCTCGTGCGTCCAATTCAGATTCCAGATGCTCTAACATCATCAGCACTTCTTGGCGTTCGGCGGGGCGTGTATCGCTTGGCATCACAAGGTCATGGTCGGGTGTTTTATCTGCCCATTTGTACCACTCATACCCAATCAGCAGAACGGCCTGCGCCAGATTGAGCGACGTGAAATCTGGGTTGAGCGGCACGGTGATCGCCGCATCGGCCAGGGCAATGTCATCGTTATCCAGGCCCGCGGATTCTCGGCCAAACAAGATGCCAGAATTTCCCCCGCCATCGGTGCGATTTCGTAATTCTTTGGCGGCCCCTTCGGGGGTGAACACACCCTTGGTCATATCGCGGGTGCGGGCTGTTGTCGCCAAGATGAAATTCAGATCGGCAATCGCGTCTTCGGTCGTCTCAAACACTTGAACGTTGTCGATGACGATATCTGCGCCTGACGCAGACGCCCGTGCCTTTTCAGACGGCCAACCATCGCGCGGTCGCACAAGGCGCAAATCCGTCAAACCGCAATTCAACATGGCGCGCGCGACCATGCCAATGTTCTCGCCCAATTGCGGACGGATCAGGATGACGGCGAATGAGGAGGTTTCTGACATATGCTTTAAGCGCCTGTCGGCTCTTCGGCCCCATCGCGATAAAGCTTATAGACCAACGAGTCGCGAAGCGCGTTATAAGATGCATCGATGATGTTTGGCGACACCCCGACCGTAGACCAGCGATGCCCAGACCCATCGGCGCTTTCGATCATCACGCGGGTGATGGCGCGTGTGCCGTCGCCCGGCGTCAGGATACGGACTTTATAATCAACCAGTCGCAAGCTTGAGAGCGATGGATACATATCCACCAGGACTTTGCGTATCGCTGCATCCAGGGCATTCACCGGGCCGTTGCCTTCGGCCACCGTCATGTATTCGGTGCCGCCGACGCGGAGCTTCACAGTGGCTTCTGACAACGTGAGAAGGTCATTTTTCGCGTCCCAACGGCGTTCATCGATGACCCGGAAATTCGTGCACTGGAAATATTCCGGCACGGTGCCGAGTGCGCGTCGCGCCAACAGCTCAAAACTGGCTTCGGCGCCGTCATAGGCGTAGCCATTGAATTCGTTTTCTTTGACGATTTCGACCAACCGCCCGATCTGTTTGTCCTTGGGATCAATATCGATCCCGACTTCGCGGAATCGGGCCAAGATATTGGATCGCCCGGACTGGTCCGACACAACGATGTGACGGCGATTGCCGACCAAGGCAGGGTCAATATGCTCGTACGTCTTTGGGTCTTTTTCGACCGCCGATACATGCAGACCGCCCTTGTGGGCAAAGGCCGCTTCGCCGACGTATGCGGCACCACGTCGCGGTGCCTGGTTCAGGCGCTCGTCGAGCATGCGCGAAATGTGTGTCAGCTTTTGCATGTCTTCGGGTGCGACATTCGTCGTGTAGCCCATCTTTAACATCAGCGATGGAATGATCGCGATCAGGTTGGCATTGCCGCAACGCTCACCCAATCCATTCAGGGTTCCCTGGACCTGACGTACACCCGCACGGACCGCGGCCAGTGAATTGGCGATGGCATTCCCGGTATCATCATGGGCATGGATGCCTAATTTCTCGCCGGGGATATGTTCGATGACGTCGCCAACGATCTGTTCGATTTCGTGGGGCAGGGTGCCACCGTTTGTATCGCACAGCACGATCCAGCGCGCCCCGTTATCAAGCGCTGCCTTCAGGCATGATAAAGCAAATTCTGGGTTTGATTTATAACCATCAAAGAAATGTTCGGCGTCGAACATGACTTCTTCTTTGCGCGTACAGGCATGGGCCACACTGTCGGAAATCATGCGGACGTTTTCTTCGTGCTCAATTTCCAGTGCCACGTCGACGTGGAAATCCCAGGTCTTGCCGACCATGCACACGCCGGGAATGTCGGGGGCCAGAATACCCGTCAGGCCGGGGTCGTTTTCGGGACTGCGGCCGGGCCGTCGGGTCATACCAAACGCGACCATCTTGGCGCGCGTTAGCTTGGGCGGGTTGGCGAAAAAGCTATCGTCCGTGGGGTTCGCGCCAGGCCAACCGCCTTCGACGTAATCGATGCCAATGGCGTCCAATTCATACGCAATGGCTTCTTTGTCCGCAGGATTGAAGTCGACGCCCTGTGTCTGGGCACCGTCGCGCAGTGTTG
>DGNZ01000390.1:0-8888 GCA_002389175.1 Rhodospirillaceae bacterium UBA4479
TTCAAATTGTCGAAAACGACGGCGTCACAGCAGTTCCAAATGCATTCGAAGGATTGATTGCAGGACAAACGATCACGTTGGCTGGAACAGGCACATCTAACGGCACTTTCACCATTGCTAGTATCTCAGCCGATAAATCATCAATCGTTGTTAACGATCCAAGCAATATTATCATGGCCGACGAAGTCGACACCGACGGCGCACAGTTTCAAGTATTTGGCGCAAGTGGCACCATCGCGTCGACGTCCTATTACGCAGGTGATGACCAAGGCCTAACCCACCGTGTGGACGACGACCGGGACTTTGTCTTCGACGTTCAAGCCAATGACCCAGCTTTTGAGAAGGCAATCCGTGCGATCAAGCTGATCTTGCAAGGTGAATATGGGACCGAAGGCGGACTCGATCAGAACTTGGACCGGGTCAACGACGCCATGTACCTGCTAAATGCGGCGCTCGATGAAACCGTCAGTGGCACCGCACCATTTGGTGATGAATTAGCAGGTAGCTATGAAAGCGTCGAACAGGATATTGGGTTCGACCAGTTCTTGATCGAACAAATTAACAATACGCATTCACGGTTCATTGGTTTTTTGGAACAAGATATCGCAAAAGTTGAAAATACAGATCAGCTTGAAGCAATCACAAAACTGCTCGACGACCAGCAGGCTCTCAACGCTTCTTATCAAACTTTCTCTAGAATCAGGCAGTTGAGCCTGACGAATTTCTTATAAGTCGCGATAGAGCAATTTGATCACACGTTAAGGTTTCATTGACAAATCAGTGATTTTCGCCTATGTTGTGAGGTAAGACTCTGTTTATTGCAGTGTTTTGTGCGGTTTTTAGAAAAAAATCGCTTAGCGGAGACCATTGGGTTGGACCTCTTTAGTTAAATAGCGGAACGTATTAAGTCACGTTCCTGACATCTAAAAGATGTCACGATACATGCAGGGAGAGCCAACCTAATTGTGTCGTTGCTCTTACCGGAGAAAAAGGATGAGCATTAATCTTGGCAGTCTTCCACCACCGTTTCCTAATGCGGCCGTTTCGTTATCGAAAGTCGCAAGCAATGTTCAGTTGCGTGAAGCGATCGAAAAATCATCAGAGAACAAGCCTATTCAAACTGGCTTATCTTCTGAAGAGATCGTGAAATCTGTCGGCACCGCCGCAGAAACAAGCTCGGACAGTGCTGGAGACAAGGCGCCATCTCAGGATAGTGGAACGAAGCTCGATTTGAGCGTCTGACCGACCTGAGGCTTGTGTTTTTAAAAATTTTCTCTCAAGTCAGCCTGGGATGGTGGCTTTGAGGGTTTTTGTGCGTCCAAAATACTGAGATATTGCTACTGGACGCACTTTGTCCGTTACGAGAAAACTTGATGCGTTGCGCATCCAATTTTAACGATTTGTTTTGTACTTAATGGGATCGTCTCTAAATGCCTTTAAAGCTCGATTTAAAATGCGGCGAGAAAATGATCGTCAACGGCGCTGTACTAGAGAATGTCGGGCCAAACGCAAAAATTTTAATCCATAACTTGGCCACTGTTCTCCGCGAAAAAGAAATACTTACCCAAGAAGATGCCGCCACGCCGGCATCGCGGGTCTATTTCTCGTTGCAATGCGCCTACATGTTCAGCGAAGCCCGAGAAGAACATCTGAAGAATTTCAATAGATATCTGAACGACTATTTGAATGCATGCCCAAGCGCCACTGAAATCGCAGAAATCATCCGAGGACATATAGAAAAAGAAAATTTCTATAAGGGTCTTAAATCATCGCGCAACTTGATCGCTCATGAGGTGCGGACTTTGGATGAATTCAACAACGGCATGGATAAACTGTCGCAGATTGCCCAAGACGCTGAAAAAGAAGAAGCGGAAGCAACGAACGACGACGAACAAGAAACAACAGGAACATAATGTCAGACGAGAGCAAGCTACCCTCACCGGAGGAACTTCAAACATTCATTAAAACTGCCGAGGACGCAGCATCCGAAGCTCTTGAAAATGGCAACGACGACGCGGCAGCCAAGCTTTTCAATGAAATCCTCGGCATCGTTCCCAATAATCCTGTGGCCCATAACGGCATCGGATTAATTGCAGTAACCAATGATAAGGCGAACATCGCTGAACATCATTTCCGCAAAGCAGTTGAAAATGCGCCCGATTGGTCAGACCCACATGTGAACTTGGGACTTCTTTTCCTTCATGGCGGACGGGCGCGTCGCGCATTGAAAATGTTCAACAAAGCTCTGGAACTCAATCCTGAGAAAACTGGCATCAGGTATTTCCTAGCGCAAGCATATCAAAAACAAGGCAAAAAAGACGATTACGAGAACGAACTTCGTCATATTGTCACCGAAGACCCATCCCAGGCATCGGCATGCAATGATCTGGGTATCTTAGTGGCCCAACGCGGCGACTATGAAGCCGCCATAGAGCTATTCGCCCAAGCCGCCGACGCAGCGGAACCCGTTGCAGGCGCACGCACCAACATGGGCAACATGCAGTTGTTGTCAGATGACAATACGGGCGCCGAAAAAACTTTCGATCTTGCCTTAAAAGAGGCCCCTAATTCTATCGAAGCATTAGTCGGCAAGGCCGTCGCCCAACGTCGCAATGGTGATTTAGATAACGCCCTTTTAACCGCCGAACGAGCGGCGTCCCTCGCGCCAGAACATGCGGCAGCCAAGAACACTGCAGGCACCATTTACCGCGAACTTGGGATACTCGATGCAGCAGTGAGCCATTTCACTGAAGCACTAGAACTCTCGCCGAACGATCCGGGGCCACGCAGCAATCTTGCAATGTTAAGGCTTTTACATGGGGACTGGGCAAAAGCCTGGCCAGACTATGAAGCCCGCACACAAGTTCCAGGATTTACGTTATCTTGGGGGATGCCAAAACTTCCCCATTGGGATGGCAATGATCTTAGTGACCAATCGATCCTCGTGCTATCTGAACAAGGTTTTGGTGACAGCATTCAGTTTGCGCGTTTTCTGCCAGAAATAGCGAAACACGCCAAGAACACACATTTTGCTGTTCAGCCAGAACTCGTTCCATTGATGGAAAGCTTAGATGGCGACATTAAGCTGATCGCACCAGAGACATCGCTACCAGAAATTGATGTTATGTCCTTGTTGTTAAGTTTACCAGGTCGCCTAGGCATTGATCATCCTGACAGTGTTTCTGGAGCACCATACTTAAAAGCCCCTTCCCCTTCGGATAAACTTGCCGATACCATTGCCCAATTAGATGGCTTTAAGGTCGGTATCAATTGGCGTGGCGCACCGAAACATACCGAGGACACAAAGCGGTCCATTGGTCTAGATAGTCTATCATCCGTCCTTGGAGTTGATGGCGTATCCTTTGTCAGTCTCGATTTTTCTGGGATCGAAGATACAAGCCCTGAAAATATGGTTGATGTGTCAGATCATATCTCTGACTTTGGTGACTCTGCTGCGCTGGTCGATGCGCTTGATCTTGTGATCACGGTTGATACGGCAACGGTGCATCTTGCAGGTGCGCTGGGCAAAGATTGCTGGGCAATGATTCCATTCGTTCCTGATTGGCGTTGGCTGCTCGATGCAGATACGACGCCTTGGTACGATAGCGTAAAGCTATTCCGACAGCCCGAACGGGGTGATTGGGGTACTGTAATTGACCGAATTAAGGCTGAACTAGAAGCAGCCGTCGGGAGCTAAATTACCCGCGCGTCAGGATATCACTCAGCGTCTGGACCACGGTATCCTGATCCGCTTTGGTCAAGGTTGGGAACATCGGCAAACTAATTGCCCGCTCGTAATAATCTTCCGATACCGGCATATCCCCTGCCCCAAAACCCATATCGTTGTAGTACGGCTGAGTGTGCACAGGAATGTAATGAACCTGCACACCGATACCGCGTTTACGGAGCTCAGCAAAAACCTCTGCACGCGGTGGCGCATCATCGGTTAGTCGGATGACATACAAATGCCAGGCCGATAAATCGTTCGTTTCCACGGGGGGGCGCGATAACGGCAACTTGACCAGCATTTTATCGTAGCGCGCCGCAATCTCGCGGCGGCGCTGGATATAGTCACTCAGTCGTTTAATTTGGCTCGATCCAAGTGCAGCCTGCATATCGGTCATCCGATAATTAAAGCCCAACTCGTGTTGCTCATAATACCAATCACCAGGTGGCGGTCCGGCAACCAACGCAGGATCACGTGTCACGCCATGTGTTCGCAATGTCGCCATTTTGCTCGCTAAGTCTGCATCGTTTGTTGTTGCCATTCCCCCCTCGCCGGTGGTGATAATCTTCACCGGGTGAAGACTGAAAACAGCAATATCAGAAAATTCACATGCACCCACAGGCTTGCTTTGATAGGCAGCGCCAATCGCGTGGGCGGCATCTTCAACAATTCGAAAATTATATTCATGACCTAGTGCGGCAATGGCCGCCATATCACATGATCGCCCTGTGAAGTGCACGGGGACCACCAGCTTGGGCAGTGTTCCACTAGACTTTGCCGCGTCCAATTTTATGCGTAACGCATCGACACACATGCATTGGGTGTCAGGATCAACATCAACAAAATCAACATCCGCGCCACACATGCGCGCGGCATTGGCGGTTGCGACAAATGAAATCGGTGGCGTCCAAACCATATCACCCGGACCAATTCCCAATGCCAGATAAGCCAAATGCAAAGACGATGTTGCACTATTGCTTGCGACGGCATGTTGCGCCTGAACTGCGTCAGCAAAGGCCCGTTCGAACCGCTCAACCTCGGGCCCCTGGGTAAGAAAGTTCGACTTCATCACATCGACGACGGCATCTATGTCGTCTTGTGTTACTTCTTGGCGCCCATAAGGGATCATTATGATGGCAGTCCGTAGATTCAAAAAAATGGCTCAGCAAACGATCCTAGCCAAAAAAGCATAAAAATCCATAAATTTTTGACGGCCTGTTAACCAACTTTTTATCGAATATCTATGACAATGGAGAGTTACAATTTAACAGGTATTTTGCCTGGTTATCTGCATTAACCCTGAACGGAACACGATAACATGACGAAATACGAGATTGCCGGAAGACAAATCGGGCCCGATCATCCGCCTTACATGATCGCCGAAATGTCAGGCAATCATAAAGGTGACATTAACAGAGCAATAGCATTGATTAATGCAGCAAAGGCATCAGGTGCTGATGCCGTGAAGCTGCAAACCTACACTGCCGACACGATAACAATAGACTCTGACAGACCAGAGTTTCAAATTACCGAGGGCCCATGGCAAGGCCGTTCGCTTCATAATTTATATGAAGAAGCTCATACGCCATGGGATTGGCACGAAAAATTGTTCCGCCACGCGGCCGATATTGGGATCACAATTTTTAGCTCACCGTTCGATCCAACCGCCGTTGACTTGTTAGAAGAATTACATGCGCCAGCATATAAAATTGCGAGCTTTGAGATTGTTGACATTCCGCTAATCAAACATGTAGCGCGCCTTGGTAAACCAATGATCTTATCCACGGGTATGGCGTCACTCGGAGATATTGGTGACGCCGTGGCGGCTGTTCGCGAGACCGCCAATTCTCCGATGATCTTATTACACTGCACTAGCGGCTATCCAACCCCACCTGAAGATTGTGATCTGAACACGATTCCGCATTTGGCTGACAGCTTTGGTGCTATGGCAGGTCTTTCGGATCACACCGAAGGCGTGGCCGTTCCAATTGCAGCCGTTACCTTAGGTGCCGTTATCATCGAAAAGCATTTTACATTGTCACGCGCCGAGGGAGGCGTTGATGCCGACTTCTCATTGGAGCCAGAAGAATTCAGAGTTATGGCAGACGCCTGTAAGACGGCGTGGAGTGCTCTAGGCCATATTGGATACGAGATTAAATCGAGCGAAGCTGGCTGCAAGCAGAGCCGCCGATCACTTTATGCAGTTGCAGACATCAGCGCTGGCGACGTTTTTAGCGATAAAAATGTCCGCTCCATCAGGCCAGGTCTAGGTCTCGCGCCGAAGTATTTTCCTGACGTGCTAGGCCAAGTTGCAGCAAGAGATATCAAGCGTGGTGAGCCGTTGAATTGGCATATGGTTTCGGAGTAAAGAGAGATGAATTCGACCCCTCGTATTGCTGCAATTATTCAGGCTCGCATGTTATCGACCAGGCTTCCTGGTAAAATCATGCTGCCTCTCGAGGGGCGCCCATTGTTGCAGTATCAGATTGAGCGATTACAGCAATCAAAACGCATCGATAATATATGTGTGGCAACCGTAGATACACCGGATTGCAATCCGATTGCACAGCTTTGCAAAAATATTGGCACACAGGTCATTCGCGGCGATGAACGCGACGTTTTGTCGCGTTTTGTCAAATGTGCCGATGCGCTGAAGCCAGAGTATATCGTCCGAGTTACCTCAGATTGCCCACTTATTGATCCAGCCTTAATCGATGACATCATCGATGAATATTTGTCAGGGGGATGGGACTTCTGTGCACCCGATATCCCAAACACCCTGCCCCGCGGCGTCGATTTTGAGGTTTTCTCTGCAGAACTGCTGTATCTGACGGACCGTGAAGCAACTGAGACTTTTCAGCGTGAGCATGTCGCACCATTCATTTATCAGCAAACTGATCGCTTTAAGTGCCATTGGCCAAAGGGTGGGCGCGGTGAAAAATATCGCTTTTGTGTTGATACGCCTGAAGATTATTACCTCATCGTCAAATTGGCTGCAGCGCTCAGAGATGATGAAAAATATGGCTGGCAAGATGTCGTAGATATTTTGGACGCACACCCCGATTGGGTCGAAATTAATGCCACATCGGCACAGAAAACTGTCTGAAAAGTCATGCCACAACTCCAATTCATCATCCCTGAACGGCAGCACGCGGACCTCATTCTAAAATGGCGTCGGCAACCTTGGGTCGCCCAAGGTATGTACACACAAGTCGATCACGACACTGAAGAGCAGGAAAAATGGGTGGAAGATTGCCTAGGTCGTGACGATTACCGTCATTGGCTCGTGGTAACCGATGGTCGCCCCATCGGCTTCACAAGCATGCAAAAGATCGATTGGGCTAACAAAACAACCGCTAATGGATACTATTTGGGTGAAGAAAATGCGCGTCCATTGTCGGGCTTTGTGCCACCGTTTTTGTACAATCACGCATTCTTCGATTTGGGTATGAACGAAGTCACCGCTGAGGTCATCGAAGGCAATGACATCATGCGTTTAAACCGATTGATCGGACATGAAGAAACAATCAAAAAAGATGCGTTTACCCGAGATGGCAAGACATTTGATATCATTTGCCTACGACTGACCCGTGAAGTTTGGGAACAAAAAACCCGATTCCATCGCTACAGAGCCGATTTCCCTTGGGTGCAAACGGCGGCGTCATGACAGGGCAGTCGCACTTAGTTTTTCGGTGCGACGCATCACCCTATATGGGAACGGGGCATGCCATGCGGTGCCTGACATTGGCAAATGTGTGGCGCGACGAATTCGGAGGCACCGCATCATTTTGCTGTGCTGAGATAGCAGCCAATCTTGAGGATCGCATCAAAAACCATGGTCACCTTGTCATTCAGGTGGACAACGATGCCCAATCGCAAGATGGCGCAGAGACCCTGGTACACATCGCGTCCTCGCAAAACGCACGTGCCATCATCATTGATGGATATCAATTCGATAAAGGCTATCGTGCACCATTGGCAGCAGCCCCGTTCAACGTGGTGAGCTTTCGAGATGCTGGGTCAGAGACTTTTGGCGCAAACATCGTGATAGATACCGCCCCTCATGCATCAGCGCCAAAAAAATCAGCTGCTGTCTATCTTTGCGGGCCATCTTACGCGCTTGTGGCACCGCATATCCTAGAAGCGCGCCGCCCGGAATCAGCCCCAAAAGGGATATTGATCACGTTCGGCGGATCCGATCCGCATCTGCTCAGCGCACCCGTAGCAAAAGCAATCCGCAACGCCCTACCTGATATCCCAATCCACGTTGTTCTCGGTGGTGGCGTTGAGAACGCGGCGGAAATATCCAGGGAACTGAGCAGGATACCGATAGTTTCTGTAAGCCACGATGTTCCATCCCTGGGGGCCGCGATAGTAGGCGCAGAGCTTGTCATATCTGCAGCTGGCTCATCATTGTATGAAGTCGCGGCACTCGCTAGGCCGATGATACTGGCGATCACAGAAGATAACCAAAGTGCGCTGGGTGCTTTGAATTGGGCCGAAACGATTGATGTGCGAAGCAATGCGGATGGGCCACAACTGATTGCCGACGCGACTGCTAGGCTTTATCGGAATAAAACACTGATAACCGAACTGGGGACCCGCGCCAGTACTGTTGTTGATGGTAATGGTGCCCGTCGCATTCTGGAACGCATCCTTTCTCTTGGCTGATTCCGATTCCGTTAAGGAAAATATGCTTTAATTGAATAAATTCAGGATTAGTACGCCATGAAAATCACCCATCTCAACAACTCATTCATTGTCATCGAAGGTAGTGGCACAAAGCTCGTCTGTGATCCGTGGACAGGGATTTCTAATTACGGCACTTGGCATTCGCTTCCAATTTTCGAAGCAAAAGATGTCGTGGGGATCACTGCCGATACCGACTACGTGTATATTTCCCATCTGCATGCGGATCATTTGGACCCAGACACACTGAAATTTTGTGACCTATTGGATGCCCGGTTTGTCATCAATAAGAACAATGAGCCAACCTTAAAGCGACGATTGGAAATGCTTGGCGCATCCGAAGTGATCGAATGCGAGCCATTCACCGTGATAGATTTGGGTGAGCTCAAAATCGCGACCGTGCCACAAATGTCGCAAAATACGGCGGGCCTTGATTGCGATGTCGATTACGATCTCGACTCATCGATCTTAG
>DGNZ01000390.1:8940-16446 GCA_002389175.1 Rhodospirillaceae bacterium UBA4479
GAGCCGTATTCTTCAACCAAGTCGACAATCCATTATCTGTCGAAGACATGCGGTACATTGGCGAATGGTCACGCACCCACTTCGGCCAGATTGATCTTGCGGCGCTCACCTGCGGTGCGGCATCCGAATATCCACAGTGCTTTATGAACATCGACCGTGCAGCCGAGAAAGAGCGCGTCGAAAAAGCCTCAATTGATATGTTGTTGAAGCGGCTGGATGCCCTTAAACCGCGCAATATGTGCTTGGGTGGCGGCTCGTACTTTATCCCCGGCAGAAACGCTCCGTTAAACGCATACATCGCTGTCCCAGAAGCGCATGCGGTCAAGTCCATTGTTAAAACTGCCATACCTGATATCTGCTTTTATGAATTGGAAGGCGGCGCTGCACTGACCATAGATCAAGTGGGGGTCCCGCCAACTCAATCTCAGAATCTAGAACCAATATATCGCGATCTAAATGCAGCACTCGCCGTCACATGCGACATTTCTTACGCACAAGAGAACGTACATATCGACGAAATTGATGAAGTGATCGATAGGGTGCTGCCACTAGCCACCATGGCATTACAGGATCGCTTAGCTGCCGATAAATTCCGGATGAAGGCGCAACTGCGTTTCGCACTTCACGAACGCCTCACCCTAGATGATGCTGGAAATCTGATCTCTGAAGCGGAACGCACGATTGATCTGGCATTGGCTCCCGAGAACCCTGATCAATCGCTTGTACTTCACCTGGATAAAGTCATGTTTGCACAGCTCATCTGCGGGAAAATGATCTGGAACCTCGTGGTTTCGGGATCTCAGATTATGTATGAGCGTTCACCAAATGTGTTCCACCCAACTGATACAGCGGCGCTCAATTTCTTTGTGCACCGTGAAAAGCGGTGAACGGGTCATTAACCCTTAAGCATTAGCATACTCTTGCTAGGCTTCAATAAACGCTTATCAGGGTTAACGTTAGATATTGCTAAATCGCAACTGTTGTGCGACATAGTGAGTTGTGGATAGAAAGACACCGCGCATCAAAGATGCGACTTCGGTAGTCGAAGCACCAGAAAGGAGCTTTGGGCCGTGACCAATAACGACAAATATAATTCCGCTTTTACAGAGAATTTCTCTGTCGATGGAGCTGTTCTCGCTGACGATTTGGAATACAATTCCATTCCGGAATGGGATTCTATTGGCCATATGTCATTGATCGCATCTATAGAAGAGACTTTCGATATTACTATGGAAATTGATGATATCGTCGAGTTCAGTTCTTACGGCAAAGGTAAGGAAATTATGTCGAAGTATGGCGTGACTATACAATAGACAGTGTTAATGAGGGTTCAGAAAGAACTCTTTGAATGTACAGAAGCATGTCGGATTCAGTTGGCTATAAGCGAACTATCTCCCCTACAACATGTTACCTGTACGGTTCGATTTAGGAGAACACGCATATGCCGATTCTCAATAAGCCGCGGGTCGTTGAAAAGTTTAAATCCTTCCATCAGTACGTTCGCAACAACAACGGACAGATCGGAACCAAACAACGCGGAATTGACCTGAACGTCAACAATGCCTGCAATCTACGTTGTGAGCATTGCTTCACAAACTCACCTAAGGGTGATCACGTCCAAGAAGTTCTTTCGCCTGAAAAGATTTACGAAATTGCGGATCAAGCTGACGAGCTTGGGATTTTTGAATGGGATCTTCAGGGTGGCGAATTACTCCTTCGCCCCGATGTCTTGTTTGAGACGATTGAAGCCATCAGACCCGAACGGTTTTATCTTTATCTGACGACCAACGGTTATCGGATGGATCAAAAAATGGCTGAGCGTCTAGCCAAGTCTGGCGTCAACCGGGTATCTGTCAGCATCGATAGTATGGATCCTAATGAGCATGATCGATTCCGTGGGCGCAAGGGCTCTTGGCAACGTGCGATAGATGCGCTCGAGCACGTCCAGAATGCAGGTATGTCGCCTTACATGAACATCACCGTCGGACACTACAACGCGTTTTCCGAAGACGTGAAACTGATGATGGAATATTCGAAAAACAAGCGCTACACCACGCTTGTGAACGTCGCGACACCCGCTGGCATGTGGAACAAAGCCTCTGAAATCATGGTCGATGAAGCCGATAAGGCGCACTTAATCGAAATGCGAAAAGAATACGGCAACGTTCTCCGCAATCTATGGAATCCCTTTGACCGAGAAAAAGAGGGCGTTCTCGGCTGCAATACAGTGAATCGCCTTTACATCACGCCTATCGGTGATGTGCTGGTATGTCCTTATGTGCATATCAAAATCGGGAATGTATTTGAACAATCATTGAAGGAAATTTCTGAATTCGGCTTCCGAATTAAGCATTTCCGCAATCACTCAAGTAAATGTCTTGCTGGCGAAGATAAAGACTTCGTGAACAAATTCATGAGCAATGAAGGGACTACTATTTTCAAACCTTCATTGGCTCAGGACATCTTCACGGAAGACGACTACGTCGACGTCGCAGCGGAGTAAATCTCGATGCTGGCCGAACAGCGCGTCACTAACGGCGAGGCGCGGGCTGGCTCCATCTTCGATGATTTAGAACGCTACGGCGACCAATTAGCATTGATCGATCAAGATCAGTATTTTACCTATAAAGATCTGATATCCCAGGCTGATGTTCTGGGTGCAATGGTCACCCCCCGCACCTTGGCACTAGTCGTTTGTTCCAACACCTTTGAAAGCGTCGCAGCGTACGTTGGCCTATCACGTGCCGGCGTTGTCCCGATGCTGATGCCATCAACGATGACGGCCTCACAACTTCTACGGATCGTGGATACCTTCCAGCCCGCATATGTCGCAACCTCTGCAAAGATGTCAGATGAGCTTTCTTCAGTAATTATGTTGAATCAATTAGGGGATATGTCCCTCTATCGTAATACGAACGCGGCGAAAGTTGATATTCATAATGACCTTGCGTTGATGTTATCGACATCTGGGTCAACCGGAAGCCACAAATTCGTTCGATTATCTTTTGCCAATCTATGGTCCAACACAGACGCAATTTCAGATTTCCTGGGTGTTCAGCCTGATGATCGCGCCATCACGACCATGCCGATGAGCTATACCTTCGGTCTCTCAATCCTGAATACGCATTTGACTACTGGCGCGTCGGTTATCATGACGGAGGAGCCAATGATCGGAAAATCGTTTTGGCAACAGGTCCAAAATCATCGTGCAACGACCTTTGGCGGTGTACCGTTTATCTACGAGATGCTTAGGAAACTTCGGTTTGGCGCCATGGACCTTCCATCTCTTCGCTACATCACGCAAGCAGGTGGACGCCTTGCCCCCGAAATTGCAACAGAATTCGCTGAACAGTGTGGTGAAAAAGGAATCCATTTCGTCACCATGTATGGGCAGACAGAAGCGACAGCTCGCATGTCATATGTCCCGGCAAAGCACGCCATCGATAAAGCTGGAAGCATCGGGATACCCATTGCAGGCGGCACATTTTGGATTAAGGATGATGACGGCAATAAGGTCGCATCATCAGCAATACCCGGTGAGCTAATGTATGAGGGACCGAACGTTTCTCTTGGTTATGCTGAGACCACCAATGACTTAATGCGTGGTGACGATAACAAAGGTGTCTTGGCGACAGGTGACATCGCCTGCTTTGACGATGATGGGTACTTCCAAATTGTCGGGCGCAAAAAACGGTTTTTAAAAATCTATGGGTATAGGGTCAATTTGGACGAAATAGAAGAACAGCTTCAATCCGCCGGTTTTGAATGTGCATGCGTCGGTGAAGATGACGCGCTCGCGATCTTTGTAGTGAACGATGATTCCGATCGCGTAAAACAACATGTCACCCAGTCGACCACCGTCAATGCACGCGCCATACAGGTTCATAAAGTTGATACAATCCCTAGAAACCCTTCTGGGAAAGTGCTGTATCCCGAACTACAACGGATGCTGGGTTGATGTTTGACACTTCATCACTCTCAGATACCGCCCCCTACGCGCTGGACCGTGATCAGAAGTCACAGATTTTCTCAGGTGCGATAGGTGCACTTACGCAGCATCATTATGCAGCCTGCCCACAATATAAGAAAATATTAGATAAGCTGGGCTTTGATCCCGCAAAATCGCGCGCCCTTGTCGACTATCCGTTCTTACCTGTTCGATTGTTCAAAGATAATGCACTAAAAAGCATTCCTGATGATGCCATAATTAAAACCATGACTTCATCAGGAACAACTGGCCAAAATGTGTCTAAGATTTTTTTGGATCGCCAGAATGCCACCTTGCAGACAAAAGTCCTGATCCAAATAGTTAGTGACTTCATCGGCCCAAAGCGCCTGCCGATGCTCATTATCGATGCCAAATCGACAGTTACAGACCGCACGTCTTTCTCTGCTCGCGGTGCTGGTATCCTTGGGTTTTCAATGTTCGGGCGCAACGTCACATACGCCCTCAAAGACGACATGAGCATCGACCTAGAAGCCATCATCACGTTCGCCGACAAGCACCAAGGCGAAACCGTGTTAATGTTTGGATTTACTTACATTGTTTATCAATGTTTGTTGCTGGCACTCAAGGTGGAAAAGCAGATGCTCCCATTTGATGACGCAATTCTAATCCATGGGGGCGGCTGGAAAAAGCTGGCCGATCAAGCTGTTGGTGATAAAGAATTCAAAAACCAATTGCGCAACTTGGCTGGCGTGACCCAAGTCCACAATTACTATGGTATGGTCGAACAAACCGGTTCCATTTTTATGGAATGTGAAGCCGGGCATCTACATAGTTCGATCTATTCCGACATCATTATTAGAGGCAACGACCTTCGACCACTAGATATGAAACAACCTGGATTGGTCGAACTTGTCTCACTGTTACCTACCAGTTACCCAGGCCATGTTCTGATCAGCGAAGACATTGGCGAATGGTTAGGCGAAGACGACTGTGCATGTGGTCGCATGGGCAAATATTTCAAAATACATGGACGCGCTAAAAAGGCCGAAGTCAGGGGGTGTAGTGATACGTTCACTGCCAACTGACGACGTCACGTTTGTCGTGGGGGACACAAATATCGAAACGCGTCCCCTCCCCCCTTTTAACGATACAGTTTGTGCTTTTTTAAACGCGTTATCAGCATATCTGATGTCTAATACTGCCACCAAAGAATTTCCTGATGTGATGACATTCGCCTTTTGGTGCCGCAAAGGGCACATCCAAAAGTTAAAATCCGAATTCAGTTCGGGGCCAGATCGGTTGGGACGCGGGCTTGCGCTACATATTGCACCATCGAATGTGCCTGTGAATTTTGCGTTTTCCTATGCATTCGGCCTACTGTCAGGCAACGCCAATGTGGTGCGCATCGCATCCAATGAAACGGCACAAGTCAAGATCATCTGTGACGCGATCAACCACGTCATGGACGATCCCAAATATTCAGATATCCGCTCCATGACCGCAATGGTGAACTATCCAGCAGATAACGCTATCACTGCGAAGTTTTCAGCATTATCGGATGCACGGATAATCTGGGGTGGCGATCAAACTATCGCTTCAATCCGCAGTTTAGAAACATCGCCTCGATGTGTAGATATCGCCTTCGCTGATCGCACGTCAATTTGTGTAATGGACATCACTGCTCTGGAAACGGCCACCGACGTGACGTTATCGCGACTGGCGCAGGGTTTTTACAACGATACTTATTTGATGGATCAGAACGCCTGCTCGTCTCCGCATCTAATAGTATGGCACGGGGAAAATGCAGAAACGGCACGATCCAAATTTTGGTCCACGCTCGAGAACTTGGTCACGAAGGCCTATACGCTGGAAGCGATTCAAGCTATCGACAAGTACACCGCAACCTTGCAAACAGCCCTCGATGTCGACGAAGCGGACTATATTACGCAACACGGAATAAACGTGGTGCGCGTGAATTTAACTGACTTGCCAAAACAGCTAGAGAATACGCGTGGCCAGTTCGGCCTGTTTTTCGAACATACCACTAATGATCTAGGCCCACTCGCCAAGGCCATTTCTCCCAAGTTCCAAACAATGACTTATTTCGGCATGGACAAATCCGAACTTACTAAGTTTGTCATTGATGGCCGATTGCGCGGGATTGATCGCATTGTTCCCGTGGGCAGGGGCCTAGCCATTGATGTCATGTGGGATGGTTATGACGTGGTGAAGCATTTGTCGCGCGTTGTCGCTGTGGAGTAACAAAATGGCAGATAATTCTGAGAAAATACGTCTAGAACTCAATGATATCCTTGAATATCAAGCCAATCGGCCACCTTACCTGATGATGGATTGCGCCGAAGAAGTCATCCCTGGTAAGAGTGCCAAAGGGTACAAAAACTTGACCGCGACCGAATGGTTCTTCTCCTGTCATTTTCCTGGCGACCCGAATATGCCAGGTATGATGCAGATCGAAGCACTGGTGCAAATGTCGGCTCTGGCGATTGTAACGCTGCCCGGTAACAAGGGGAGAATCTGCTACCTCTTCTCTGCTAACAAGTTACTGTTTAAGCGCAAAGTTCTGCCCGGAGATCGATTATATATGGAAACTGAAATCATATCATTTAAACGCGGTATCATCCGTGCCAAAGGTGTTGGAACTGTGAACGGGGAATTAACCTGTCAGGCCGAATATGGGTTAGTCGTACCCGAAATTATCGAAGAATTCAGGATCAAACGCTGATGACATTGTTAACAGGAAAATCTGCAATTATTACCGGTGCTAATCGGGGTATCGGGCTGGCGATCATTCAGACCTTCGCCGCCCAAGGCGCAAATATCTGGGCATGTGCACGTTTAGAAAGTGACGAGTTCAGCGCAGAGATAGAGAGTATCAAAACTGAACATGGGGTAGAAGTCACCCCGATTTATTTTGATTTCGACGATATAGACGGCGTCAAACAAGCCGCCAAAGAAATTATAGCGGCTAAGAAACCCATCCACATCATCGTCAACAACGCGGGCATTATCGACACCGCGAGTTTCATGATGACGCCGATGGACAAAGTCCGCCATATGCTGGAAGTGAACTTCGTCGCACAAATGGCCTTCACTCAGCCACTGGTTCGGACCATGGCTCGACACAAATCAGGCAGTGTTATCAATATCTCATCATCGTCCGCAATCGAGGCCAATGAAGGCCGCACCGGTTACGCCGCCAGTAAGTCCGCGATGATTACGGCGACCCGGGTCATGTCACGAGAATTAGGGCAACTCAATATTCGGGTTAACGCCATCGCGCCTGGCCTAACAGAGACGGATATGATGCGAGGCTCTACATCTGATGAGATATTAGAAGCGACCCTTGGGCGCTTATCTTTACGGCGAGTGGCTGAACCATCTGAAATTGCCAACGCAGCCCTTTTCTTGGCATCCGACATGTCATCTTATATCACTGGCCAAACCTTATGCGTTGATGGTGGAATGTGATATGAACGACCAAAAAACAGAAGTTGCTCACGTCACCCAAATGGCAAAGAAAATGCGCCGCAACATTC
>DGNZ01000058.1 GCA_002389175.1 Rhodospirillaceae bacterium UBA4479
GGCCGAACAGCGTTCGCGCTCAATCCTAATTCCAGTGAAGACGCCGAGCATTTCCCCACCAACGTGCGCGACCTGATGGATTGGGTGTCAGGACAACCATTGGTCGATGGACATCCATTTAAAGACGTCGTGGCACTCCCAGAAATCGACACATCCCCCGATATCTGGATGTTGGGCACATCAAATTATGGGGCCAGCGTCGCCGCGCATTTTGGCATCCCGTATTGCTTTGCGCACTTCATCACCGATGGCGAAGGCGTCGCGCAGACGTTAAAACTTTATCGCGACAATTATCAACCGAGCGAACGCTATCCTGAACCCATTGCAAACGTCTGTGTCTGGGCGTTGGCTGCCGATACCATGGACGAAGCCGAGCATCTGTTTTCGTCGCGGGCTTATAATAAAGTGCGTCGGTCATTGGGCGATCTTCGGCCCATCATCGCCCCCGAGGATATCGATTGGGATGCGTGCACCGACGGCGAACGGCGTCATCGTGATGCACTGCGTGACATCGCGATCATTGGCGATGGCCAGGCGGTCTCCACAAAACTTCGCGCCTTGGCTGCCGAATACGAAATCGACGAAGTTGTGGTGCTGACCTGGACACACAGCCAGGACGCGCGCCGGCGATCTTATACCTTGTTGGCTGAACATTTTAACTGAGCCAGGGTCAATTTTTATTCAGACGTTGCAAAACATCTTTCATGACCAAGTGACTGCTTTTTGCGTAAAGGCAAACAGAAAGCACACAGCTTCCCAAAACAGAACTTAAATCTGTGACTCTTCCGGCTTCGCGGTCTTGCCAGATCATGCTCATGGGCAGCCAAGCGATACCAATTCCCCGCAACACCATTTCACGGACTCCTGCAGAAAATGCACTTTCACATATGGGCCGAACGGTCCGATAGACGGCCTGCCATTCTGGACAATGCCTGAGCAATGTTTGTCCCAAATAACTATTTTCTGGATATGTGACGACCGGTGTATCGGGTGGCAACGGCTGGCTATCAAATACTGAATATCTGAGGTTCCCACCAACAACTGGCACCATCCGATCCTTGGTCCAAACTATGCGCATAAAACGCTGATCGAGAGGGAGCGGTTCCTCGTCATCCGTTTCATAACAAAGCAACACGTCGGCATCGGCGCGAACCATCATTGAGATACAATCATCACGGTTGGCCGCGCGAAGGCGATAGTTCAAAGACACGCCCAATCCCTCAATTGTTTTGATCAAGTCCGGGAACGACGAAAGCGTCAGTGCATGTTGGGTGGCAAACGTCACACGCGGGATTGCGGTTTCAGCCAATCGGATCGATTGCTGCACCTCGCGAAGCCGTTGCAGGAAGGCACGGATTTCCGGCTCACTCCGTTTCAGGGCCTCACGGATCACGACGCGGTTCGATGAACGGTCAATAATGTCCTGTCCGAGCCACATCTCGAACGCCCGAATTCGACGTGAAAACGCCGGTTGTGTTACAGCACGCCGATCTGCAGCGGCGCTCAACGTTCCTTCTTCAATAAGGACCAAAATATCTTCAAACCAACGCGTATCCATTGCAGCCTCCTAATACCAATTCATTCTTACTCATATATTAAGTATGGCTAGAAATACAAATTTGCATTTCCCAGTCTGGGCGAAGTGCACTTAGGATGATGGATTCAAAATAACAAAACGTTGGTAAATCAATGCCCGAAACATCCAAGTCAGACATCCAGGTTGCTTCTGCAGAAGCCGCCCCGGCCAAAGACACCCTATCACTATGCAAAAAACTTTCAGTGACCTTGTCAGCGTTCCCACGCGTCCGACTTGGGCATCTCCCCACGCCGCTAGAGCCGATGGACCGTTTGAGTGAGCATCTAGGTGGCCCGCGTCTCTGGATTAAGCGCGATGACTGCACCGGCTTATCGTCGGGCGGAAATAAAACACGCAAGCTCGAATACTTGATGGCTGACGCCATTGAAAAGAAAGCCACCTGCATTATTACCCAGGGGGCTACGCAATCCAATCATGCGCGACAAACCGCTGCGGCGGCTGCGAAACTCAATCTTCCGTGTCATGTCTTGCTTGAAGACCGGACCGGATATAACGATCCGCAATATAATTTCAACGGCAACGTCTTAATGGATCAGTTGCACGGTGCGTCAATTTCAAAGCGCCCCGGCGGTGCCGATATGAATGCCGAAATGGCAGTATTGGCAGAAAAATTAACAGCCCAAGGTGAGACCCCATATGTCATTCCTGGCGGCGGCTCGAACCCGATCGGCGCGCTCGGTTATGTTAATTGTGTGCGTGAACTGGTTGAGCAAGCAGATGAAATCGGGGTTGATTTTGATACCCTTGTTCATGCAACCGGAAGTTCTGGTCCCCAGGCAGGCCTTGCCGTTGGCTTAGCCGCCATCGAAAGCGATATTTCGTTGCTTGGCATTGGCGTCCGGGCTTCACAAGCCAAGCAAGAGCAGCTTGTTTTTGATCTAGCCGAAAAAACTGCCAGTTATCTGAACGCGGGCGTCACCATTGCGCGCGAAAACATTGTCGCCAACACCGATTATGTTGGCCCTGGCTATGGCCTGCCAACCGATGGCATGCGCGATGCAGTTAAGCTTCTCGCCCGCCTAGAAGGTCTTCTGTTTGATCCGGTTTACTCCGGCAAAGGGATGCATGGTCTGATCGACCTCGTCCAAAAAGGACACTTCGCCGACTGCGAGAACGTTGTCTTTTTACATACGGGTGGCAGCGCTGCCCTGTTTGGGTATCCCGATACATTCGGCCTACCCGGTTACATCGACTAATCACAACCCAGAAAGGAAGTTCTATGAAACTCTATAATCTTATTGCTGCGGCTGCTCTGGCCGTCGCTATTGTTCCATCAGCACAAGCTGCTGATCTCACAGGAACGCTTGCGAAAATTGATAAAAGCGGCGAGATCGTTATCGGTCATCGTGAAAGTTCCGTTCCGTTCGCGTACCTTGATTCGAACCAAAACCCTATCGGCTATTCAATGGATCTATGTGCAAAGGTCGTCGAAGCGGTTTCAGCGGAATTGGGCAAGAAGCTTACAGTCAAATACGTACCCGTTAATCCGAAAACACGTATTGCCCTGATGGCAAACGGCACGATTGATCTTGAGTGCGGATCGACGACAAACAACCTGACCCGTCAACAACAAGTGGAATACCTTCCGGTTACGTTCGTTACGGGCACGAAGCTCATGGTCCGCAAAGGTTCTGGAATTTCTTCGGTCAAAGATTTGAATGGAAAAGCTGTCGCATTGGCGCAGGGCACCACAAACGAACGTGCTGTTAAAGCCGCTGGCAAAGAACTTGGTATTGAGTTCAAAGTATTGCCGGTTCGCGATCATGCAGAAGGCATGCTGTCGCTTGAGACAGATCGCGTTGACGCATACGCCACCGATCACATTCTTCTGTTCGGTTTGATTTCAAAATCAAAGAACCCCGATCAGTTTGAAGTGGTCGGTGATTTCCTGTCGTTCGATCCATATGCCTTGATGGTGCGACGTGACGACAGCGCGTTTGAGTTGATTGGTAAGAAAACGTTGGCCGCCGTGTTCCGGTCCGGCGAGATCAACGCAATCTACGAAAAATGGTTTAGCCCACTTGGCGTGCCACAAACTGATCTCCTGAAGGCTGCATTCCAACTTGGTGCTTTACCCGAGTAAGAATGCCACTCGACCGGTCATCATAATCTGGTGACCGGTCACTCCTTTTTTGGCGAGGCAGAACGGAGGCGACAATGAACTACAACTGGAACTGGGGGGTTCTGATCACCGAACCCTACTTGGAATGGCTGATCAGCGGGTTCTTTTGGACCATCAGCGTCGCCATCACGGCTTGGATTTTCGCCTTTAGCATTGGTTGCCTGGTCGGTATCGGACGGACTGTCCCCAACAAAATTATCAGTGGTTTCTGTACTTGTTACGTCGAACTGTTTCGGAATATCCCGCTTTTGGTGCAAATGTTCCTTTGGTATTTCGCGATGCCAGAAGCACTCCCCGATGATTGGGGACGCTGGATGAAGCGCGATATGCCAAACCCAGAATTTGTCACCGCCATTATTGCACTCAGCCTATACACCGCATCGCGCGTTGCTGAACAGGTCCGCGCCGGGATTGAGGCTGTACCAAAAGGATTGTCAGCTGCTGCAAAAGCGCATGGACACGGCGTCGCACAAACGTATCGCTACATCCTGCTGCCCATTTCTTTGCGCCTCATTGTGCCCCCGATGACATCTGAATTTCTGACCGTATTTAAAAATTCGTCATTGGCGCTGACCATTGGCCTGTTAGAGCTCACGGCGCAAAGCCAACAAATCGCCGAATATACATTCCAAGGCTTCGAAGCATTTACCGCAGCGACCGTTATTTATGTCGTCATCGCGCTGATCGCGACCATCGCGATGCAAACGTTAGAACGCTTCACACAAATTCCTGGATACATCGGAAAGGGCAGTTGAGATGACTGATTTTGACTTCAATGTAATCTGGATGTCGCTGCCCTTCTTGTGGGAAGGCTTGCAACTCAGCCTTTGGTTGACGTTCTTGGCCGTCATTGGCGGGATCGTTCTGGGTACCTTGCTCGCACTCGCACGCTTGTCCGGGATTGTACCTCTCGCCCTTGTCGCAGCAGGATATGTGAACCTCATTCGCTCGGTTCCGCTTATCTTGGTGATCTTCTGGTTTTACTTCCTCGTGCCACTCGTGCTCGGGCGCCCCGTCGGCAGTTTTTACTCCGCACTAATCGCCTTTGTTCTTTTTGAGGCGGCCTATTACTCAGAGATTATTCGCGCCGGTATTCAAAGTGTCGCAAGGGGCCAGAAGTTCGCCGGACAATCAACGGGCCTGAATTATTGGCAAATACAGCGATATGTCATCCTGCCTCAGGCATTTCGTAACATGATCCCGATCCTTGTGACGCAAGGGATCATCCTTTTCCAAGATACGTCTTTGGTGTTCGTCGTCAGTCTCCGTGATTTTATGACCGCATCATCGATTGTCGCACGCACCGAAGGGCGCTTGGTTGAGATGTATGTTTTCGCAGCAATTGTTTATTTCGTTATTTGCTTCACGGGCTCGATGCTCGTTCGGCGCATGAAAGATCGGATGGCAACATGATCGACATTAAAAACATCAGTAAATGGTATGGCAGCTTTAAAGTACTGTCGGACTGCTCCTCGCATGTAGACCAAAAGGAAGTTGTTGTGGTTTGCGGGCCCTCCGGGTCGGGTAAATCGACCCTCATCAAATGCGTCAACGGGTTGGAGCCTATCCAGCAGGGGAACATTATTGTTGATGGCGCTGACGTCACTGCAAAAGGCACCAATTTGACCGAATTGCGCGCGCGGATCGGCATGGTTTTTCAGCACTTCGAACTATATCCGCATATGACGGTCCGCAATAACTTGTGCTTGGCGCAAGAAAAGGTCCTGAAGCGAAGTTGCGACGAGGCGGTCTCGCGGGCAGAACTATTTTTAGATCGTGTCGGTTTGTCAGAACATATAGACAAACATCCAGGTCAACTTTCCGGAGGCCAACAACAGCGCGTTGCCATTGCCCGATCGTTGGTAATGGATCCCATCGTGATGTTGTTTGACGAACCGACGTCAGCTCTTGATCCAGAGATGATCAACGAAGTTCTCGACGTCATGGTCGAACTGGCAGAGGACGGTATGACGATGATGGTCGTGACCCATGAAATGGGCTTTGCCAAAAAAGTGGCAGACCGTGTTATTTTCATGGACGAAGGCAGCATCGTCGAAGATCGCAGCACCGAAGAATTCTTTGGGAACCCAGAAAGTGACCGTGCCAAGGACTTCCTGTCGAAGATCCTCAACCATTAGGGCACGGGCTGGCTCGATAGCATACCCGGCCAAACATCACGGAGAAACACGGTCAGATCATTAGCCGCACCCTTGGTCTTATGCGGATACAAAAGCGCACTGATAAAGCCGCGATGATACGTTGCATGATTGACCAGATGCAGCAGAATATCTTCGCGGGTCATCGCCCCCTTGCCGCCGTCAACGAACTCGAACTTGATCACCTCGGCGAGTTCTGCATCCGTCCAATGGCAGGCCAGTTCGACGTAATGATCGTTCATGGCCCGAAGGCGTTTGGCGACCTCTGCAAACGGCAACTCTTCGTCTCGGAACCGGGCAGTATGTGGATGAGAACGCCCCTCTAAATGGGCACGGAAAATTTCAGCGACCACCAATATATGATCAAACGTGCCAACAATACTGCCGAACAAAGCATCCCGAGGTTCCATGAGTTCAACGTCGGGCAATTGCGCGGCATTTTTAAGCATCACATCATCGGCCCACGCCATGTAGGACGTCATCCGATGAATCAAAGATAATTGAGGCATACGCAGGCTCCTTATTCGGAGCCAGTTAAATTGCCCACCCTATTATGGACAAGTCGTAGATTGTTCTCGGCGCAATAAATTTCATGCGCCGTTCAGGGCGCAATTTTACCCGAGCGCCGCCAGCACATCTTCGGGGTCAGCACGCAAACGATAATCCGCATTTACGTAACTATAAGTGATCACGCCGTCTTGCCCGATGACATACGTCGCGGGCAGCGGCAGCGTGAAGCTGTCGTCACCGTTCAGGGTCGGCAGGTCATTGCCCAAACGCTGCAGGTACATCGCCTGAATCCGACTATCGACCGTGAACACCAATCCGAAATCATTAGCGACTTTGTTACCGACATCGCTGAGCACGGGAAATGCGAGGTCGTTTTTTTCAGCGATCTCCATGGAATTGTCCGGCAGCATGGGCGAGATCGCGATCAACGTCGCACCCGCTTTTTTGATCCGGTCCAAATGCGTTTGGTACGCACGCAGTTCCAGATTGCAGTACGGGCACCAATTGCCGCGATAGAAATTAATCAGCACCGGGCCTGCCGCCAACAGATCGGCTGAGCGTACCATATTCCCCAAATGATCGGGCAGCGTGAACGTGGGCGCTTTGTCACCCTTGGATAACGCCTGTGCTGCGATCCCGGTTGCAACCAAATCCCCGGTGGTCACATCGATCATATCGAGCACATCGCGATCATGGGTGCGCTGTTTTTCTTCTTCGAAGTCGGCGATGTCTTTGGTCAGGGTCATCATTAAGTCCAGGAGGGCAATGCACCTTATCTGGGCACATGTGTGGTGAAGTTTTGGATTCTGATACATTCTAGTACACCATTTCGAGGAGGATATGAAAATGGCTTTGGACCAGACAAAACCGTTCAAAATCGATGTTCCGGACGAGACACTCGCCCACATCCGCCAACGCGTCATCGATTACCCGTGGGATGCCATGGCCGATCTGCCCGGCTGGGAGCCCGGCGCAAACCTGGACTATATGAAAGAGCTTTGCGCCTACTGGGTGAGTGATTTTGACTGGCGCGCGCAAGAATCCACATTGAACCAGTTCGATCATTTCAAGACCCCGATTGATGGCATGGACATCCATTTCATCCATGAGAAAGGCAGCGGCCCCGCGCCGATGCCACTGATCATTTCGCACGGCTGGCCAGGATCGGTTGCAGAGTTTCGCGATGTCATTCAGCCCTTGGCCCACCCTGAGGAATTTGGCGGCTCCGTCGACGACGCCTTCGATGTGATCGCACCGTCGCTGCCGGGTTTTGGGTTTTCCGATCCGCCGCCAGTCCCCATTGGCCCTCGGCGTATGGCCGACGCCTTCAATACATTGATGACCGATGTGTTGGGGTATGAGCATTACCTGGCCCAGGGTGGCGATTGGGGCGGATCGATTTCATCATGGCTGGGGTTCGATCACCCGCCTGCCTGCCAAGCTATTCACATCAACATCTTGACCACACGCCATCCCGATGGGCCGCAAGGCATCGAAGAAATCGCCTGGGCAGAATATTTTGAACAAGATCAAATCATGGAAGAAGGCTACCGCACACAACAGGCGACCAAGCCGCAAACACTCAGCTATGCGATGATGGACAGCCCCGTTGGCGTCGCCGCGTGGATCATTGAGAAATTCAATTCCTGGTCCGATACCGATGGCGATGACATCGAAAGCGCGCACACCAAGGATGAGTTACTGACCAACATCATGATCTATTTGGTGACCGGAACGTTTAATTCGGCATCGTGGATATACTATGGGCGCCGCGAAGAAGGCGGCCGCGTGTTGTCACCCGAAGGCAACCGGGTTGAAGTGCCCACCGCCTGCGCGTTGTTCCCCGAAGAACTCCTGCCCTGGGCACCCCGCAGCTATGTGGAGCGAATTTACAACGTTGCCCAATGGTCCGAATTCCCAAGCGGCGGCCACTTCGCCGCGATGGAAGAGCCGGAGATGTTAGCCGAAGATATTCGCAAGTTTGCGCGGACGTTGCGGTAAGGAAACTCTCGTGACCGTACTCTAACCCGTCATTCCCGTACACGTTTTCACGAGCACAGGATTTGATCACGGCTCGTCATTCCCGCGCAGGCGGGAATCTATAAGAAATTCAAAATGGCCCCCGCCTACGCGGGGGTGACGGTATTTCGAATACATCGTCTGAATGTGATTCAGGGCCTCATCAACATCTTCACAATCTTTGCGACCGCTCCCGATTTCGAAAGTGGTGTCGCGGTCTCTAGGATCAATGACTTCCCCGTTGCGACTTTATCTTTGAATGGGGCAACCAATTCACCCGACGCCAGATGTCGTTCGACCAACGACTGATGGCCCATCAAAACCCCTGCCCCGTTTCGGGCCTCGTCGACTGCGATGCTATAGAGCGAGAACGTGGGGCCATCTTTGCCCAGTTTTGCGGGCTGACCGACGTGCGAAAGCCACATGTCCCAATCATCAGCCCATGTTATATCGTATATAAGTGTCTCGCCTGCCAAATCAGCGTGGCTCCTCAACCGTTCGGCAATCGCGGGCGCGCACACGGGAGTGATCATGTCGGCTGCTATTATCTGCTCGGTCTTTGCCCCTGTCGGGGTGTCTATGAAGATGCTTAATTCAAACAAGCCCCGACGCAGGTTTGGGGGGACCTCCAACGCCGTTATCGATACTGCGTGATCGGGAAACGCATCACGGACCGAGGGCAATCGCGGTGACAACCACAACTGCGCGACCGACGGCAATGCTGCGATGTTGATGGTTTTTTGCGGTGCCTCGGCACGCAGCCGATGAAGCGCAGTGCCCAACGCATCGAACGCCGCCCCGAATTCATCGGCAACACTTTCGCCGAGCGCAGTCAATGCAACACCCTGGGATCGGCGCTCGAACAAGGGGGCACCAATCCAATCTTCAAGGGCTTTGATCTGCTGCGAGACCGCGCCCGGCGTCACCGATAATTCTTCGCCCGCTGCTGCAAAGCCTCCCAGCCTGGCGGCAGCTTCGAAACACCGCATGGCGTTTAAATGGGGACCACGTGGACGTGGTGGTTTTACTGGCATGTCATCATCCAATGCATAAATATAATTTTAGGCTTAGATTTTCTGGGGCAAGTTTCAGAAAAACTGATTTGCAGAAGATATGCAAGAGGCCGCATTGTTAGATCAGATTATTTTACAGGAGACAGATCGATGCTAGCAGCGCGCCCATGGGTTCCCGATCATTGCGAAGACCGCGTCACAGACATCGCGACACGGACGGCGACCCAGTCGACCCAAGATATTGCCGATCGCGTGCAGGCGCTGGCCGATCAAAACCGCGACATCCACGAACGCGAATGTTTTAACCTGAACCCTGCGACCAATGTGCTATCGCCCCGGGCCGAGGCGATCTTGTCCGCGGGCATCGGGTCTCGCCCGTCGTTGGGATATCCCGGCGACAAGTACGAAATGGGCCTGGAAGCCATCGAAGAAATCGAAGTCATTGCGGCCGAATTATGCGCCCAGGTCTTCGATGCCAAGTACGCCGAAATTCGGATGCCATCCGGCGCGATTGCCAACATGTATGGCTTCATGGCGACATGCAAAGCGGGCGACACCATTATCGCACCGCCAGCCACCATCGGGGGTCATGTGACCCATCACGCGGACGGTTGTGCGGGCTTATTTGGCTTGAAGACCATCAACGCGCCCGTCGACGCCAAAGGATTCACCCTTGATTTAAATGCGCTGCGAAAACTGGCGTTGGATGTGAAACCCAAATTGATCACCGTCGGTGGCAGCCTGAACTTGTTCGAACACCCCGTGGCCGAAGTCCGCGCCATCGCCGACGAGGTCGGGGCCAAGGTAATGTTCGATGCCGCCCATCAATGCGGCATCATTGCGGGCAAGGCGTGGCGCAATCCGTTAGCCGAGGGCGCGCACCTGATGACCATGAGCACATATAAAAGTCTTGGCGGTCCGGCCAGTGCCTTGATCGTCAGCAACGATCCTGAAATGGCCGAGCGCCTGGATGCCATCGCCTATCCCGGCATGACGGCAAACTTTGATGCCGCCAAATCAGCTTCCCTCGCACTCACTATGTTAGACTGGATCGATTACGGCCCCGCCTATGCAAAACAAATGATCGCGGTGTCGCAGACCTTTGCCCAAGCGCTGGATGCAGCGGGCATTCCGGTTTTTGCCAAATCCGAGGGCTTCACCCATTCTCATCAATTTGCCGTTGAAGCAGCTGAATTTGGCGGCGGCCATACGGCGTCCAAAAAACTGCGCCAAGCCGGGTTCCTGGCCTGTGGCATCGGCCTGCCAATTGATGCGGTTGAGGGGGATATGAACGGGCTTCGGATCGGCACGCCTGAACTGGTGCGCTGGGGTGTGACACCGGATCGCGTCGGGGAAATCGCCGCACTGGTCGCCAAGGCGCTCAGATCAAACGGTCCTGAAACCATTGCCGACGAAACCCGCGCCCTGCGGGCAGAATTCAACACGTTGCATTACGTCCACATTTAAGCAACGTCATTGCAATTTTCAGGTCTTCAATACTCAAGTCGGCATCCAAATTTAACACCCGTCACCCCCGCGAAGGCGGGGGCCAACGGACCGATGTAATGGATTCCCGCCTACGCGGGAATGACGAGGCGGTTGGTAGTATGGCAGCCCCCGAGACCACGACACGTTTAGCCGTTATGCCGTTGTGCGGGTCTTTGATGCACGGGCGACAGCGCAGCGGTCGCGGAATTCTTGGCCAAAGGGATCGACGGCGCCAAAGCGGTCGGCCCGAAACGGTGCGATATCGACAAAGGGGTCTCGCCCCAATGCCAGATCGGCGACAATATCGCCCATACCCGCCGACAACGCGATTCCCGATCCACAATCACCCGCTGCCACACAGAACCCAGACACACCCGGCACGGGCCCTAGGATAATTTGACCATCGGGCGTATACGACGACAGCCCCGATATATAGTTCGAAAACCGCGCGTGTTCGATATCGGGAAAAAACTTCGCCAAGTCGTCATAGGCGTTTGCCAATACATCCCAATGCTCCTCGCCGCGTGTGGCAGAAAATGCCGCCGGGTCGTCGGGTAAATCGCGCGCATCGAACGTGGCAGAATGGGTTTCCTGCACGCCGACCAGCAATCCCCCAACTTCGGGGCGGGTATAGGCTCCGATATCGGACAAAATCGTCATAGGGTGTTCGGCGCCGTATTTAAGATTGGGCTCAGACATCCAATAGTGGCTGCGCACCGGGGCCATCGGCAGCGGAAACCCGACGCGCGCTGAAAACAACGCCGCCCATGCCCCGCAGGCATCGATCACCGATCCAGACGCAATCGGCCCGGATGCGGTCATCACACCCATCACACGTTCCCCGTCCATCATCACATCTGTCACATCGGTTCGGGGCCGCACGTCAGCGCCGCGCCGGATGGCCGCCTCCATGTAAGACATGCTCAACAAATACGGATCAACGTATCCGTCTGTGGGCGTAAAAATCGATTTTTGGATCACCTCTGTATTCAGCCATGGCACTCTGCGCTGGGCCTCATTCTGATTTAGCCATTCCACAGGAATACCCCAAGTCGCGGCATCATCAGCAATAACCTCAAGCTCGGCGACCCGTTCGGATGACACTGCGATCCGAAGACACCCGACATCGTGAAAGCCGACGGACTGATCCAGTTCATCTTCAAGGATCGGGATCGTATCGATGGTCTTTTTCGCCAAGGGTGTCTTTGTCGCCTTGGTCGAAGCTTGCAGGATCAATCCCGCCGCACGACTGGACGCCGCACTGGCCAACTCGTTACGTTCTAATACCAGAACAGAACCAGCGTCTTTGCATCGCAAATGATAAGCAATCGACGCGCCGATAATGCCACCACCGACGATGACGTGATCAAAGGTTTCCATATATCCGCCAATTGTCCTACGTGCTCTTTAGGAACGTTAGTGCACACAGGTGATCTGGTCCAATGGCTGTTTTGATTTAGGCCCCTTATTCGTCATTCCCGCGCAGGCGGGAATCTATACCACCGGTTGGCTGGGCCCCCGCCTTCACGGGGGTGACGAGAAATTATCAAGCCCGGTAGTGATTAACCCATTCGGTCAGCAGACCATCGACGTAATCCGCAGCGACATTGCGGTCATCAAAGATCAGGGCCATGTCATCGATGCCGATGATCATTGCGTGGGTAACGCGGGCCATTTTGTTGGGGTCGATTTCTTTGGGCAGGTTGCCCGCATCTTGTGCAGCACTGATTGCAGCTTCAAGCATGGCGTCACTTTGCTTGAGAAAACCACTCGCCATTTCGCGCAACGATTCTGGAATGTCGTGTTCTTTGATCAGCTGTCCACAGATGCAGGCACTTTCTTTTCCTGATTCCCGAATACTGTCGACGATGTGTTTTTCAAGTGCCCCGATCAGGCCCTTGAAGTCGCCGGGATTATCCTCGGCCATGCCCTTGGCCATTTCCAGAACACCCATGGTGTATTGGCGGGTGACTTCGAGCGCCAAACCTTCTTTGTTTTTGAAATGATGATGCACGTTGGCGCGGGTGGTGCCCAACGCCTCGGCAATGCTGGCGAAATTTAGATTTCCATAGCCGCCAAGGCTCATTTGCGCTTGGGCCGTCTTTAGAATCTCATCGCGCATTTCGGCCATCCAAAACCCCCAACGTCTGCCCCCGAGTCGGGGCATGGTGTTCCTAAGATATAGGGTGTCCCAGCCGAAATTTCGAGGGGACGCCCAACCATCAGAAGAACCATGATAACGTCAGTGTGGCGAAACTGTCATCCTGTAAGACAGCGGCGGGATTGCTGGCATCGTTTTCCATGAACATCTGGCCTTCTAACGACAGTTTGAACGAATCACCCAAACGACGCTCGGCCTGAACCCGGAACCCACCAGGTCCGTCCTTGGTATCGATCACGAACCCGACCAGCGCACTGGTGTCTTGAACATCATTCAGTGTTAAGCGCGCGCCCAGGAACACATCGTTTTCAAGCGACGTTGCGAATACATCATCGTCGCGGCCATCGTACAAACCCTCGGCCAACAGTCCCAAATCCGCATCTGTTTCGTTGATTTGAAAGAATGTGTATTCAACGCCAGCGACCGCAGCGCCGAAAACATCACCTTGGCCTTCGCGGACGATGCCTTCGAATTTCCAAAGCCACGCATCGGTCGTGTACTGCAGATCAACGCCCGCCTGCGAGATGATCGAATAGCGCGGCACAAGACGGTCGGTGCCTGCATCTTCGACCACGCCCGGTTCGCGGCCCGTGCCGTGGAACAGGGAAAGGCCGATATCCAATTCATCGATGTAATGCGCGTAGCGCAGTGCCACATCGGGTCGCCATTCTTCGAGGTCGCTTTCGTACTTGGCGCGACTGGTTTCGATCACACGGGTATCGCGCAAGCGTCCGGCTTGCCCCGGAAATGTACGCTCGCGAAATCCGGTCATCACAAATGCATCGAAGCGCCCGATATCGGTTTGTTTGCCGATCTGGATCATGGGCTGGCCAAGGAAGTCTTCTTCGTCGATGTTCTCGATCCCATCGATCTGATTGATCACATTCACCAGATGCCGGGATTCCGTGACCCCCCAAAACACCCGGTTGGCCCCCGCCAGGAATTCCCAATCGCCATTGATATGTCGCCAATAGGCTTCGCGGATATCGCCGTGGGTGCGGCGGCCATCTTCGGCATCGACACGGACGTAGGGCACGAACTGCAATTGATTTTTACGATCCGCACTGCGCCAGCGGGCGCGGGGCTCAAAAAATCCCGACGCTTGGTAGCTGTCCAGTTGCTCATCCGAACGGGCACTTTGGAAGAATAATCGTTGCTCGGTCGCCAACTCGCCGCTGATATCAACCTGATCCCAAATGGATTTTTCGTCCGCCGCAACGGCGGGCGACGACGTCATAGCTGCCGCCACACTCAGTGCCGAAACCCAAACCGATTGGCGTATGCGTTTCATCATGATGGTCATCCCAAGACGCGCACCCGTCAGAACTGACGGCGCAACACACCCTTTTCGAAATCACTGTCAGTCAAACCGGTATTGAACGTATATTCACCAAAATTCAGGATCGTACTTTTTCCGGTCTGATGGTTATCCATCCGAAACACCTGCGCGCGCCAAAACTTACCATCATACAATTTGTAATCTTCAAAGGTTTGGGTTTTCAGCAGATCGTCCTTGCGATCGTAGTATTCAATTTTCCGATATTGCGCATCGGGTTGATCGATCCACACCAACTGACGGGTATATCCGGAATTCTCATAACGCGGTTTGCGCTCTAACACATCGCAGTTAACGTCGCCGCAGGATTCTTCACGGATCCAGACGTATTCGTATTTTTTCAATTCGTTTCCAGTGATGTCTTCGAACGCGAATTCTGATCCGACGAATGGCCCCGACTTGTTGCGCGACGAAATCCGCTTCACCCGTTTCAACGCGGGCAAGAACAACCATTGATCATCCGCATCAATGATTTGGGCATGCGATAACAGCGACGTGCCTTCGATATCTGCTGGCGAATCAAAACGCACCAAGCTGCGGTCCCCGATGCTTTCATCAGGCAGTTCCAGCGTCATCATCGCCATGGAGCGCGTTGATTCCGCACCGGCTGCGTTTTTTAACACCATGCTTAAGATCACGGTGCTGTCACCAAACCCACGGTCAGACCGATCAGACTTGGCCGCAACCTCGAAACCTTTTTTAGCTGCGTCCTGTGACATCGCGGGGGATGACATCAGCAGCAGGCATCCAAGTGCCATGGCCATAGATCGGCGCAGGCTTTTGTGTGTGTTCATCAAAATCGTCATCGTAAACTCCGTATACGGGGTAAATAGGGTTGCGAGAAGTGGGTTACCATCAGTGCGTCATTAGGGTGACAACGCAGGTGCCGCTGTAGCCGTCTTGGCAACGTCGCGTTTTCGGCCCATCAACAGCAAGGCTGGCAACAACAAGAAATCCAAGACCAAGGCAAAGATAATGGCCATCAACGTCATCAGGCCCATGTCGACATTCATCTTAAACGTTGAATAGGTCAGCACAGTGAAACCAAGGCCCAAGATGATTGTGTTGGCGATCAACGCAACGCCCACCGTATCAAACGCATAGCGAATGGCGTCTTCGACATCTAAATCTTTTTCTTTTCGTGCACGTTGGTACTTGGTCAAAAAGTGCACGGTATCGTCGACGATGATCCCAAGCGAGATCGATGCCACCGAGGCGACGGAAAACCCAACCTCGCCCACCAGCACCGCCCACAAGCCGAACGTTGTCAAAATCGGTAATGCGTTGGGAATCAGTGACAGCAACCCAAGCGGCAAGCTTTGCAGACTTACGATCATGATCAGCGAAATCGCAATGATGGCGATAGTCGTCCCCAAGATCATGTTCTGGACGTTGCGGTCCGCGATATAGGTGAACATGACCTGCGCTGACGTAGGCTTGGCGCGTTGGTTTTCCGGAAAGTTTTCTTCGATGTATGTTGCAGCCGCGTTCAAAAATACCTTGGTTTCCAGCGTTGTGATATTGCCCAAGGTTGCCGTCACGCGGGTTGCTGACTTGTCGATGTTGATCCGGTCATTCAGATCAAGGCCATACGGTAGCGATAGTTCGTACAACAACAGATACTGTGCCGACAGTTCGCGATCATCGGGCAACTTGAACCATGTCTGATCATCCCCGTGCATGTTCTTGTTCAAGCGCTTCATAATATCTGACAGCGAATACACATGTGTCACGTTGGGTTGATCACGTAGCCATACGGTGAAGGCATCTAGCCGTTTTAAAAACTCTGGATCGGCCACCGCACCCGCCTCACCAGCGGGAACGGAAAACTCAATGGGATAAATCCCGAAGTGTTTGAGCGCAGTGTCGGATTCGGTGCGGAACTCAACCCGCTCATCAAAATATTCGACCCATTGATCATTGAACTGAATGGTCGGGATCAGCGCGATCAACGCCGCCGAGCTTACGACAGTCACAACCAACAGCGTCTTGTAGCGATGGATAACCCAATCAGCGAACTTCACCATGGCGGAACGTTCGGATATCTCTGTGATTTGTTTCGGAGCGCGTACCGGCAACAAGCTGACCATGGCGGGTAATAACGTCAGCGAGAAAACCCAGGCCGCGAAAATACCGACCGCCGTCATATTACCCAAATGCCAGAATGGTGGTGCGTCTGAAAAGTTGAGGGTGAGGAATCCGACAATCGTCGTCAACGAGGTGATAGAGACGGCGAGGAAATTGACCCGGATCGCTTCGACAAGCGCATCAACCTTTGCCATGCCACGACGCATCGCAGCGCGCATTGAAATCAAGATGTGCACAGAATCCGCCACCGCCAACGTCATGATGATGGTCGGTGCCACAAACGAGATCGGGTTCAATAGAATATGCGCCATGCCCCCCGCACCCATCGCCACCATCACCGATGTGGTGATAACGAACAGCGTCGCAATGGTGCCTGATACTGTCCGCGCCGCCAGCACACAGGTGATCAAAACCACCAGATACATAATCGGAATCAATGTTCCCATATCCTGCAAGCCCGCTTCGGCAAAGGCGTTATTGAGCATCGAAACGCCGGTCAGGGACACATCAATGCCAGGGTAGTCAGATTCAATCGTATCGCGAAGCAGACGAGCAACAGCGGCGGACTTGCTGACTTCATCGACGGCCTTGTCCGGATATTGAACGACCACATTGATTGCCGTCACATCGGCATCATAGGTCAGCAACTGGTGTTTTAAGATCGGTTCAGCCAACGCGATAATTTGTTTATTGCTGAGCGCATCGGCATTCATGTCGACACCGTTGATGATCAAATCTTCGACCAACAGATCGTCTTCGACGGCTGACGTTGCCTGAAAATTCGTGATGCTGTCGACGCGGATGGCAAAGGGTATCTGCCACGCTTCTTTGGTCAGTTTTGCAATGGCGTCCAAAGTCGTGGGTGTAAATACGCCCCCATCCGATGGATTGAGCACAAAAAGGAAATTATCGTTTTTGGTATAGGTCGCTTGGAAATCTTCGAAGGCATTGAGCTCTGGATTATCACTCGAGAAAAAGACCCGGTAATTGGTCGCGATCCCTAAGTTCGCGGCGTTCATCGCCACCAAACCTGTGACGGCAAAACATAATAAAATGACCACGTAGCGCCACCGAATGACACCCCGTGCCAAGGTTGCGGCAAATCGATCAATGTTGGCTATCGCTGTTTTCACCATGCTCGGTGTTCCTTATACATCATCAAGTTGAACGCAACTTACTTACATGTCAGTCAGTTTCAAATATTATTTCACACACTCCACAATTTCACTCACCACAGTGGCGTGACTTCCCCATCCGTCAGGATGAGGTCAGGAAAATCGCCGAAAACAGTTCTGCTTTTGAGATAAGAATAAAAGAGAACCGAATGAACGCCGTGGCTTCCTCAGACAGACGTCTCCCAAAATACGATATTTCCGGCCTAACTGTCCTCATTTTGGAACAGCAATCGCTGATGCGCGATCTGATGAAACAGGTTTTTCGCGAATTCAAAGTAAAGAACGTCCACATTACCGATGATATTGACGCCGCGTTTCAGATTTTCTGCGAGGCCGATATCGACTTGATTCTGACCGATTGGTCGCACGGTATTGATGGCATGGCCTTTTTAAAAAATGTCCGATTGCATGATGATTCGCCAAACCCCTATGTGCCCGTGATCGTGGTCACCGCGAACACTGAAATTGATCATGTGTTTGTCGCCCGCGACACCGGCATGTCTGAATATTTGGCAAAACCTGTATCCGCCAATCTGATTTATTCCCGGATTTGCGCGACGATTGATTCAACCCGGCCGTTCGTGCGTGCGGGTGGTTTCTTTGGCCCCGACCGACGTCGGCGCCGGTCCGCATATCAGGGCAACGACCGCCGCACCAACGATTTACAGGTCAAGACTGGCGGCTAAAACAGGCTCTTAGATTTTGTTTTTACGCCGTTAAGGCAAGCCCAACGCACGCCAGACTGCGACCGTCCCGACACCTGCGATCAATGCGACCGCCAAGTTCCCACTCAACTTCATCGCGATCACCGTAATCACCGCCCCCAGCCATTCCGCCGGGCCACCTTGCCATAACGCGGGTGCGATCATCGCAGCAAACACGGTTTGCGGGGCCGTTTCCAAAAACTGCCGGAACTTAGGCCCGGGGTCCATACGGGCCACGATCCAATATCCAGACAGCCGAGTGAACGCGGTAAAGATGGCCATGCCGCTGACCAGTATGATGTAATCCAGTTCCATGATCATGCCCTGGCCGCCGCAAACGCTGCCCCACAGCACGCGGCGACGATGATGCTCCAACTGCCGGGTAACACGGTTGCCAACAGCGGCGATAAGACCGCCGCAATCACAAATGGTACGATATGGTGACGGGTTGGACGTAATAAGACCAATAAGCCCAGGAACACCGACACGCCTAAGAAATCCAAACCAAATACTTCGGGTGAGACCACCAAATCACCCAGATGCACGCCCGATACGGTACTAATCATCCACGATGCACCCAGCACACTACCCAGGCCAAGCAGATACGCGGCACCCGTTTCGGCATGCTTTGAACGTGCCATCGTCAGCGCCCAGGACTCATCGACCGTCCACAGCAGCGACCAGACCCGCAACACGGGGTTTTGGTTCCGCAGCACGGGGGCAAGTGTAGCACTCATCAAAATATGTCGCGCATTGACGGCAAAGACGGCAGCGATGATCGCACCCATGGGAGCCGCCTGTTCGATCATCCCGACGGCGACCAGCTGACTGGCACCGGCAAAGACGGTGGCGCTCATGAAGCCCATCTCGACCGCGTTCAAGCCCGCTTGTGATGCTGCCAAGCCCAGCGTCACTCCAAACACACCCGCCCCAATGGCAAACGGAATAGAGGCGCGCATCCCTTCAAAAAATTCAGCCCAAGACCACATGTATGTCTCCCACACTTGTTGGTATGCAATGTGTCAGATCGCGACCCAGGGGTCTTGAATGAAACGGACTGTTTTTTTGAAACAGGTGGAAGAAATGTTAGCCAGCGCGAAATTGTGCCGGTGTCAAAGCATTGGCTTGGCGAAAGGCCCGCGTTAGATGGGCCTGATCGGAAAATCCGCATTCGCTCGCCACATCAATGGGCCGCATCCCGCCACGTAACAAGTTCTCGGCTTGGCGCACCCGGCGATGCACCTGATATGCATGAGGCGGCATGCCGATTGATTTTTTAAACGCCCGCGTCAGCCGATATCCACCAACCTCCGTCAGGACCGCTAATTCATCAAGGCTGATCTGTTCGGCGAAATGATGATCGATGTAGTCGCGGACCCGCGATACGGCATCGGGTTCGTTGTTTTTGTCGGTGGCCCCATCGGTCAGTCCGGCGCGTTCCGTGACCGTGCTGACGAAATCCAGGATGCGGTCTTCGCGTTGCAGGGCATCTTCGGAACCACTCAAACACGCATGCACACCCATGAATTTTTTATACAACTCAGGGTCATCAATTACGGGGGACGAGAACTTGTCGGCGACGCGGCGACCCGCGATATCTTCGAGGGTATCGGCGAAACTAAATTCATCGATCAGCATGGTGTTCTGCACCCAATTGGCGACACCTGCGCCATGCCCCCAATGCACCATGTCCGGATTGAATGTAATGACGTTGCCGCGCTCGGCGACATACGATCCATGCGCGGTATCGATCTGCATTGCACCCGTGGTAACGATCCCAAAGGCCAAGCGTTCGTGGGCGTGCTTTCGAAACGAGAAGTCCTGAAAGCGCGCGCGCATCAGCTCCGCCCCGCCACATTCGGGAATCCGGCGAAAGTCTGAACCGACTGCTTTTCCATCACCACTAAAACACATGAGATAAAACTACCGCATTCGTGCGGGCACGTCTTGAACGTTCTTGCAGATGTTATTTGGCAGGCATTTCGGCGATCGCTTCGATCTCAACCAGGAAATCCGGGTTCACCAACGCGCTGACACCGACCAGGCTGCTGGTGGGCGGACAGTCCAAATTGATATAGCGGTCGCGCACTTCACGGAAGCCGTTCAGCGTCTCCGGCGTCATCGGGCACAGGAAGATCGTGATTTTGACCAGGTCTTTAAAACCAACCCTCGCTTCGTCGAGGGCCGCACCGATGTTTTCAAATACCTGTTCCGTTTGTTCTTTGATGCCCATACCAACCAGCTCACCATCCGGGGTCATTGGCACATGGCCTGACAGGATCAAAAGTTTTCCCGTCTCAACGATCATGGCCTTGGACATTGATTTATTGCTGGATGGAGGTGGATTAATGGGGCGCATGATGACTCCTGATACCGTTGGCGTGTGGTCACTTATAATCTGCGATCAGAAGACGCTGCAATGCGTGTTATTTACAACCCAATTACCGTCGCCCCGGTTGAAGCGGAGCGGAGGGCCGGGGGTCTTCTTTACACTCCAAGAATATCTCTGAGTGATACAAGATCCCGGACATCCCCCGGATCAAGTCCGGGGTCTTCCGGGACGACGAATAATATTAACGGAACTCTATTCATTTTTGTCATCCCAGACTTGATCCGGGACCCATAGGCGAGATGCAAAAATGGGTCCCGGCTTTCGCCGGGATGACAAAAACTATATTTGCGGCGATTTATCGCCAGAACACCCTCAGCCATCTTCGCAGGGCACGGCGGAATTGCCGCGACCGCGCACGGCGCGCATAGCACATCGCTTGATCAATATCATCTTGGGCCGGACGGCGCGGGGAAAGGCGCGAAACAAGTTCGCGCCCCGCAGCATCCATCCAGATGTGCGCCCCATCAATTTTATGATGATGCATAAAACGGCGAACCCATATCACGACTGGGTTCTTCGGTAGCTGCAGTATCGAACAACCGCGTGGTGTATGCCACATTCATTTTAGCTGTAGTTTCAGGAAAAATATCGACCGCAAAGTTCCGCGCATTCTCAATCGTATCGAACGCATCAAGGCCGCCGAGCGTTTGCGTGTGGATGCCACTCAACCAGGTTTTCGATAACAATCCCGGTATTTTTTTCAATGCGGCATTTAGATCCTGCCATGGGAAATCAGCAAACGGCACCGACACTTGGACTTCTGTGTATACATAAGCGCCGGGTGCTTGGCCCATAGAAACCCCAAAGTGCGGGGACGACATATCCTTTGATGCATCCGCAACCACATCGCCATCGAATATACGTGTGGTTTGCGGCACACCGAACGAGCGCGCCTCGGTCGGGAAATACGCCGTGGCAAATTTCTGAGCCGTCTCAATAGACTCAAACTGATACAGCCCGCCAAGCGAGTCATTTCCAACCCCCGCCAACCACGTTTTATTTAGAAATCCAGGCAGCGATTTAATGCGGGCATTAATATCCCGCCAAGGTGCATCGGCGATCTGTGCCGCAATTTGGAGTTCTGTATAGAGCATTGCTTTTGTCATGATGTATTCCTTTATATTGACTTGCGTTTTACAAGTTAATTATGAAATACCCCCTATCACTTGCGTTCTGCAAGTTAATTTTTTATATTTAATTCATGAAAACAGAAACCAAGAAACACCCCACCGGCTGCCCGGTTGCTTTTGGCCTCGATATCTTTGGGGATCGCTGGACCCTGCTGATCATCCGCGACATGTTGCTGCACGGTAAAAGAACGTACAGCGATTTCCTGGCGTCGGACGAAAAGATCGCCACCAATATTTTGGCGAACAGAATGAGGCATCTAGAGGACGAAGGCGTGGTCACGCGGGCACGCGATCCTGAAAATCGCCGTAGTTTTATCTATACGCTCACCGACAAAGGATTGAGCCTGACACCCGTGCTGCTTGAAATCGTGCGCTGGAGCGGCGATTACTTACGCCTAAACAAATATCGGCAGGATTTGGTCCAGCGGATCGACAGTGACCGCGATGGGCTGATCGCTGAGATTTATCAGCGGGTCCAACGTAAATAAGCGGCAACTAACAGGTGAGAACAAAAAATGACAGCAATTGACGGAGCAGAATTTGCGCCCGATCCATCACGGCCACAGGCACTTTTGAGTGCCTGCCCCGTTTATGCAGAAACGCCACTGTCAGCAATGGACTTGGGGAAAAATACGCAAGTCCTGGTCAAAGACGAAAGCGCGCGCATGCGTCTCGGATCGTTCAAGGCGCTGGGCGGCACCTACGCCGTCGCGCAAATGATCAACGATGCCTGGCGTGAAGCTGGCAACGCACCACTGACACCCGAAGAATTCACATCAGACGCCGCCAAAGAGATCGCATCGACGATGACATTCATGTGCGCCAGTGCCGGGAACCACGGCCTTTCGGTGGCAGCGGGTGCTAATATTTTTGGTGCCAAAGCGCGCATTCATTTATCCGAAGAAGTCCCCGAAGGTTTTGCCGAGCGCCTGCGCGGTATCGGTGCCGAGGTTGTGCGGTCTGGCCCGACGTACGAAACCAGCCTGGATGCCGCCAACAAGGATGCTGCGGAAACTGATGCGCTGCTGCTCGCCGACGGCTCGTGGCCCGGTTACACGTACCGCCCTTCGTTGGTCATGGAAGGCTATACCGTCATTGCCGAGGAAATGCGGCGCGCGTTCAAACGTGGTGCGCAACCCTGGCCGACGCATGTGTTTTTGCAGGCTGGTGTCGGCGGATTGGCATCTGCCATCGCCTACATGATCCGCCGCAATTGGACCGAACAACCCGACATCATCATCGTGGAACCCGAAGCAGCACCGTGTCTTAAAAACAGCCACGAAGCGGGCAAGATCGTCCACGCCCCCGGCCCCGTATCGAACATGGGCCGTCTGGATTGCAAAGACCCGTCTTTGGTTGCGTTTCATGCGCTTGAAAAATGTGATGTGAGCTACGTGACAGTCACGGACGACGAGGCCAACGCCGCCGTCGCTGCATTACAAGGTTACGGGATCACGTCGACCCCATCTGGTACGGCGGGCTACACCGCATTATTAAAAGCAGGCCTGCCCGATGATGCCCACCCATTGGTGATCATCAGCGAGGGAGCCGTTTAAAATACTTCTTCTGAAAACACCGCTTGATATGAGTGGCGGATTCATCCGACGATATCTCCCAAAGGGAGAAGCATCATGGATGAAGAACTCAGAAAAGCGGCACGCGAACATCTGATCCGCTACGGTGGGGACACGTTCCCCAACCTGTTTACCGAGGCCAAGGGCTGCATCCTGCGTGATGACACCGGGCGTGAAATCTTGGATTTCACATCGGGTCAAATGTGCGCCACCATCGGGCACAATCATCCGAACATCATCAAAGCCGTGGAACGCGCTGGGCAGACCGCATACCACATGTTCAGTGGCATGATCCCCGAAGCGGTCGCAGAACTCGCCCTTCGGATCGCACGCGACTGGATGCCGGATGGCCTGACCAAATCTCTTTGGATCAACACCGGATCCGAAAGTAACGAAGCCGCCCTGCGCATGGCCAAAATGTATACTGGCGGGTTTGAAGTCATCGCCATCGGTGGGTCGTGGCATGGTGTGACCGGGGCCGCATCATCGGCATCGTTCGCCAGTGACAGGCGGGGCTACGGCGTACCGACACCTGGCGTGTTCGCAATTCCCGAACCCAACGCATACCGACCCCACATCGATGCGGGCAGCCCTGAAGAATCCGCGATGGCAGGTCTGGAACTGGGTCTTAAAATGTTCGACATGACATCCGCCGGACAACCCGCCGCAATTATCGTGGAGCCCATTATTAGCGCGGGCGGCGTATTGGTGCCGCCGAAATGCTTTATCGAAGGATTACGCAAAGCCGCCGACGAGCGCGGCATGCTGTTGATCTTTGACGAGGCACAAACCGCGTTCGGGCGTATTGGTACGCGCACGGGAGCGGAGTATTACGGCGTCACCCCAGACATCATGTCCGTGTCGAAAACGCTGGGTGGCGGCCTGCCACTGGCGGGCGTGATTACGACAAATGCCATTGAGGAAAAAGTGCACGAACGCGGCTATAACTATTACACCAGCCACGTGTCTGACCCGTTGTTGGCATTGGTCGGGCTGGCTGTTTTGGACACATTAGAAGACGAAGATTTGCTGACCCGGTCTAAAACCATGGGGGCCTACCTGCGGGGCCGCATGGAAGACTTGCAGCAAAAATACGAGGCTATTGGGGATATCCGTGGTGCTGGAATGCTGCTGGGCATCGAGTTGGTGACCAACCGCGAAACCCGCGAACCGCATCACGAGTTGGGCGAGATCACCACCAAGAAATGCTATGAGTATGGTTTGAGCATGAATATCAAACGCCGCAAAGAACGCGGTTCGGTCTGGCGGATTGCGCCACCGCTGACGATTTCCGAAGACGAGATCGACCGCGGAATTGAGATTTTGGATCGATCATTACGAGAATCGCTCGATGAGCTCGCACATTAGAATAATCGATACACCAAAAGCCATTATCAGTTTTCCTGACCTAAAGCGCTCCGCCATAATCGCCTGAACATAAATTCAGTTGGAGAACATCATGGAAGATATCGGCGTCCTTGCCCGCGAAACCAACGTCCTCGTTTTCGATCAGTACGGCACCATCGTCGATATGCAGCAGGGTCTGACCGACGCCGTTGGCGATTTTCTAAAAGAAAAAGGCTGGGACGACGAGCCGCATCGGTTCGTGACCTGGTGGCGGCGCACGCACTTTGAAAATTCCATGATCGATGCGCTGTG
>DGNZ01000284.1 GCA_002389175.1 Rhodospirillaceae bacterium UBA4479
CCTGTATGAGCAAGGTTTACCAGCAGACTGGCGGTTGCAACCTGTAGGCAATGCACTTGGCATGTCGATGCACGAAAGCCAATCGCTATTGATGGAAATGCAAGTGTGCCGTTCGCAGGCATTCTTGGAATACGCCATCCCGATTATTCGCGATGCGTTCAATGGTTCTGGTCCTGCGTGGGAGACTGAAAACCTGATCCGACTTTATCACCAAGTATCGCGCAGTTTCATTCGGGTGGATGCGGACGAAGTCACGTATCCGCTACACGTCATCGTGCGCTACACATTGGAAAAGCAGATCATTTCTGGCGATCTCAAAACATCGGATATCCCTGCCGCTTGGAACCAAACCTTCGAGGACTTAGTTGGCGTCAAAATTCCAGATGATGCCAACGGAGTCCTGCAAGATATCCATTGGTACGATGGCGGTTTTGGATACTTTCCGACCTATACATTAGGCGCCATGACAGCCGCGCAGATCTATCAGTCAGCTCAAACAACCATGCCGAATGTAGAGTTGGAAATCTCGACCGGGAATTTCAGCTCATTGGTGGGATGGCTGCGTGAAAACATTCACAGCCAAGGCCGCAAGCTATCGACAAATGATCTTTTGACCCAAGCGACAGGTCGACCGCTGGAAACAGCGCCGTTTCTAAATCATTTGAAGTCTCGATACTTACCCTCGTAACGCCGATGGCCGTTTAATGGAGCATTCCTTTTTGCTGGTAATATGCTTGGGCTGCGGGATGAAGTGGTGCACTCAAGCCCTCTGTAGCCATGACTTTTGGGTCGATATGAGCGTAAGCTGGATGACGCTTTTTAAAGCTATCAATATCTCCAAAGACCGCATCAACTAATGCATTCAGCACTTTTGCATCTAAGTCCGAACGCGTTACAAGCGTCGCCATCACGCCAAATGTTTTTACGGCAGGTTGATCCGGCCTATAGGTCCCGGCCGGAATGACGACCTTCACAAAATATGGCCGCGCCGCAGTTGCCATCTTACGTATAGTGGAACTCTGTGGGCCAATGATCAGGCCGTTGCATTCTGCTACAGCCCGTCGCATATCTCCGTTAGGAATACCGACATTGTATATAAAAGCGTCAAATTTGTTTTGGCAAAATGCTGCGACCTGTTCATTAGATGGCAATTCGTAAACCTCGCCTAGCCAACTTTTCCACCGCCCCGGTGGCACCATTTCTTCAAATGTCTTGCGATGCCCAGAAGTAGTATTCCCAACGTTTATCCGCTTACCTTTCAAGGCATTCCATTTTGAAATGTTGGCATCACGTTTTGTTACGATTTGCATCGGCTCAGGGTAGATTGAAAAAACTGATCGCATGTCTTCAATCTTTTTACCATCCCAGTCACTAGAACCCCGATATGCATGAAACTGCCAATCGGACTGGACCATCGCAAGAGTAATTTCACCTGCAGCCAAGGCCTTCAAATTTGCAATTGAACCGCCAGAAGTTCTCGCCTCACATGGTATATCTTTGCTTTCAAAAAGCTGGCATAAGATTTTTCCGGTCGCGTAATATACACCCGTCTCACCGCCGGTTCCGATTACGACAGGATCATTTGCCCGCACGTCTAGCGCAGTAAATGCCAAAGACATTACAAATAATCCAAGTATCCATCTACGCATGCCGCTCTCCGGTTCTTACGCCCCCAAGCAGAAGTCTCGCACGCCCTTCGCGAGATATTCAAATTAATTAACTCTCCGTATTTATACTTATATGCCCAACTGCTACACCTCGGCTTGTGCGGACCTGCATCGAACTATAAGTTTCCGGTGGATCGCAACACCATCCACTGGATGTCTTTGGGAGTAGAAAAATTGCGTTATATTTCGACGCGTGGCACCGCACCAGACCTAGCCTTCGACGAGGTTCTCTTAACGGGTCTCGCCCGTGATGGCGGCCTGTATGTGCCAGCTGAATGGCCACAACTCAGCGCTGATGATCTCCATTCAATGGCGGACAAGTCATATAATGAAGTAGCGTTTCAAGTCATCAAACCGTTTATCGGCGGCACCATCGACGATGCCGATTTGATGGGCATCATTGATCGTGCCTATGCGACGTTTGAAGGCGGCGAAGTGGCCCCGTTGGTCGATATCGGTGGCGGTGTGATGCTCATGGAACAATTCCATGGCCCGACACTCGCGTTCAAAGATGTCGCAATGCAACTATTGGGAGGCCTGTTCGATCACGTTCTTAAGGCGCGCGGTACATCTATTACAATCGTTGGTGCAACATCAGGTGATACCGGGTCAGCAGCACTCGAAGCCTGCCGCGACAAAGATGCGCTTCGGGTCTTCATGTTGCACCCCAAGGGCCGCGTATCCGAAGTCCAACGCAGACAAATGACCACAGTCATCGCTGACAACGTCTTTAACTTGGCAGTCGAGGGTACGTTTGATGATTGTCAGGACCTCGTCAAAGCGATGTTCAATGATCAGCCTTTCCGTGATCGCCATAACTTATCTGCCGTGAACTCGATCAACTGGGCACGGGTGATGGCACAGATCGTTTATTATGTGTATGCCGCTGTCCAATTGGGGGCACCTGACAAAGCAATTTCGTTTACGGTACCGACCGGAAACTTCGGCAACGTGTTTGCCGGATATGCTGCAAAGCAAATGGGCGTACCTATCAAGAAGTTTGTGGTCGCATCTAATTCTAACGATATCTTGGCGCGGTTCTTTGCGTCGGGCGAAATGAAAATGGAAACGGTTTTACCGACCATCAGCCCCAGCATGGATATCCAGATTTCTTCAAACTTTGAACGCTTGTTGTTCGATATGCTTGGCCGTGATGGTGCCGCCGTCGCCGAGACGTTAACCCGGTTTCGCGAAACTGGCGCATTTTCCGTCAGCGAAGACGCCTATGCCAAAGCCCAAGAATTGTTCGTTGGCGCACGTTATGACGACACTCAAACCAAACAAACTATCAAGGATTTGCACGATGAAATCGGCATGCTGATTGACCCACATACCGCTGTGGGTGTCGCAGCAGCACGGTCCACACCTGAAACCGATGGGACGCCCATGGTGGTGTTGGCAACGGCACATCCTGCGAAATTCCCGGATGCCGTTGAAGACGCTTCTGGCGTTCGACCAGACCTGCCAGCACGGGTCGGGGATTTGTTAGATCGCGAAGAGAAAGCCATTGATATTTCCGGCGAATTAGCAGCGATTGAAAAATATATCGACGATCAAAGCCCGTTGAAGTCAGGCGCTGCATGACTATTCGGTTAACAACCCTTGATAATGGTCTGCGCGTTGCGACAGACACAATGGATACGGTTGAAACCGTCACGCTAGGTGCATGGGTCGAGACAGGTTCCCGTGATGAACCCGCTGCACTAAACGGTGTTTCGCACTTTCTGGAACATATGGTTTTCAAGGGAACAGCGCGTCGAACAGCGCGCGAAATCGCCGAAGAAATCGAAGCCGTTGGCGGCCATATCAATGCCTACACATCGCGCGAGAACACAGCCTTTTATGCCAAGGTCCTAAAAGAAGACATCGGTCTCGCGGTCGACCTAGTGTCCGACATCATGATGCATGCGACCATGGACCCCATCGAACTTGAGCGCGAAAAATCTGTGATCTGCCAGGAAATCCATCAAGCCCACGATACACCTGATGATGTGGTTTTCGATCTGTTTCAAGAAGTCGCTTTTCCGGACCAACCGTTGGGCCGCCCCGTATTGGGGACCGAAGATGTTGTCCGCAGCCTGAACCGCGATGACATTCAGAACTACATGCGGACCGGGTACACGGCACAAGATACGGTTTTCTGCGCCGCGGGCCGCCTGGATCACGACGCGTTGGTCGACATGATTGGCGATGCCTTTGGTGAGCTGACAACTGTAAGTAAAAACGGCCGTACAAATGCTCAATATGCAGGTGGCGATCAATTAATGGCGCGAGACCTAGAACAGCTTCATCTTGTTCTGGGCTTTAATTGCATCGGCTATAAAGATGATGACTTTTACGCCGCATCCGTATTTTCAACCTTGTTTGGCGGCGGCATGTCGTCACGGTTATTCCAGGAAATCCGCGAAGAACGCGGCCTCGCCTATTCGATCTATTCGTTTATGTCGTGCTACGAAGATGCGGGCTTGTTTGGCATCTACGCTGGAACCAGCGCCGATGAAACCGCTGAACTCATTCCAGTAATTGCTGCCGAGGCTGCCAAAGTCGTCAATCACGTCGACGAGGCTGAAATCACACGGGCACGGGCGCAACTCAAGGCGAGTATCCTGATGGCACGCGAGAGCACGTCATCACGCGTCGAACAATTAGCGCGCCAAGTCATGCTGTTTGGTCGCCATTTATCGGTTGAGGAAATCGTCGCCAAAGTTGAAGCCGTTGATGAGAACGCTGTGAAATCTATCGCTACAAAATTATTCAGCGGCACGCCAACGGTTACTGCCGTTGGCCCCACATCAGGCATGGAATCGTTTGATACATTGGCCGCGAGATTTAACTGACCGTGGCACTGCATCCAGCCAACGTCTTCGTTAATCCTGGCGGTTTTGTGCGTCACCCCAAAGCCCCGGAACTGGGACTTGGTCGCGTACAAACCGTTGTCGGTGATAAAATCACGATCAATTTTGAAAATGCAGGCAAGCTGATCGTCGACGGCGCGACCATTGAATTGATGGTCGTTGATCCCAGCGACAAAACCTGATCGCCTTAAACTAAATTGATGATCAATTTTATATCGTCATGCTGAATTCATTTCAGCATCCATTTATATCCAAAGACAGTATTCGTAAGACAGAAATAGATCCTGAAACAAGTTCAGGATGACGGCATATTGGTATGCAACAACGTACTAAAAATCTATCAGTTACGGGCTCGTGCCAATAGCGCCATCGCATTCAAATATGACGGTTGCTCAACAATGCGCCCATCGACTTCGACACGGTCGCGGCCTTCAGCTTGGGCTTTTTCGAACGCATCAATAAGCTGTTGCGCCGCTGCTATTTCCTCGGCACTCGATTCTAATATGTCACGAATGGTTTTGATTTGATCCGCACGTGCTGCCGATTTCGCATGATACCCCAATGCTTTGGCATCTTCGGACTCAGCAACCAGTCCATCTTTATCTGCCCACGTGTAAGGGCAATCGATAGGCGCGATCCCCGCCGCCCGACATTCCACAATGAAACGTTCGCGGGCATACAGGATGGCCCGCCCAGATCGATCCCGTGGTGCACCCAAACTGGCCGTCATGTCTTCTGACGCGATCAGACAACCAATCACGGGCGGGGCATCGGACAAGATACGGTACGTATTCACCAAACCCGCTGCCGTTTCGATGTTGGGCAAAAGTGCAGGAACTTTCGTCGAGGCACCTAAATGACGATCAATTGCTGCAGCAAGATCATGCAGTTCCGCAGCCGATGTTGCTTTAGGCAATGCGATGACGTGTGCCCCGGCATCAAGGGCAGCAATCAAATCATCATCGTGATCTGCACTTCCCGTTGGATTAATCCGAACACACGGCAATGCGCCCCCATCTGCAATGATTGAGAGCGTATCTTTAAGTGCCGCGCGACCTTCAGCGCGTAAATGCGGTGGTGTGAAATCTTCTAGATCAACGATGACCGCATCGGCACCGGATGACGCGGCTGCCGAAATCTCCGCCTTATCAATAGCGGTGACGAAAAGCCACGTCGTTAGATTGCGATGAATATCGGGCACCAGATCAGTCGTCCGCTTGATCCTCCAGATACGCTTCGACGATTTGATAGATCGCCTCGGTGTCTTCAGGATCCCCAGAAAAGACCAAGTTGGCACTTTCGCCATAGATATTCATGGCATAGCCACGCGCACCGCAGACTTTTTCCATGGCTAAAACGAACGGCATCAACACTTGATCATTTAAGGATTCGGCCGTTGGACACGCATCCATGCGCGCAATCAAATCAGCCATAAACGTTTCAGGGTCGTTTTTTCCACCGCCCCCACGTTTTCCACCTGATTTTTTAGGATTGTTGCGATTGTTATTTGGGCGCCCCCCATCCCGATCAGGCATTACCCGCACTATCCGACAACATAAATGGGTCTATTCCTAATTTCTTCATCGCCCCCTGCCATTTCGTATCAACACTGGTGTTAAACAACAAATCTGGATCTGCATCGACACAGAGCCAACCATTTTCTTTGATTTCATCATCGAGTTGTCCTGGCCCCCACCCGGCGTATCCGAGCGCCAGCAAACTCTGCCTGGGGCCAGCACCTCCGGCAATGGCCTTTAAGACATCAACCGTTGCCGTTAACGCAACGTCGTCATCCACGACCATCGTGGCATCATGCACATAGTCAGGCGAATGCAAAACGAACCCACGCCCTGTCTCAACCGGGCCACCGAACAATACTTCGATCCCCTCACCTTCGGGGGGCACCGTGATTTCCAATTGCTCTAACAAATCTGGGAAACTAATCGATTCCATGGGTTTGTTGACGACCAATCCCATCGCACCTTCTGGTCCATGGGCACACAGATAGATCAGCGTTTGTTGAAAACGGTCATCGGGCATTCCAGGCATCGCAATCAGGAATTGCCCCGTTAAGTAGCTGTCATTTTCGGTCTCTGGCGGGTCAAAACTCATAGAATTATCCCAATTGATGGCACTTGATTATGTGATCAACCCTGTGCCTCGAATACGGCAGCATTATGACACATCAGGTTTGACCTGCAAAAACATGGAAATGATTGATTTCTCACACTATCTCAACTTCGTGTGATGGCGTCGTTGTAACTTGCAGTTCGTGTGGATTTGTGGCGGATGGTGCTATACTGCACATATTATTGAGATCATTTTGAAGACTTTACGTACCCTGTTAGCTGCACTGTATGCATCACTCTCACTCGTCGTTGGTGTGTGGTCCGTTGATGCTCATGCGGCATCCTCTGAGTGGGCCGAAGAACAACAAACTGCAGCCCGGTTTATTGCGGCACGTGATGCCCTTGGCGATGAGGGACGCGTGCTTGCGGGTCTACAATTTAGCCTCCAGCCTCATTGGAAAGTGTATTGGCGCTCGCCAGGCGATGCTGGATACCCGCCGCAACTCGACTTTACAGGCTCTGAGAATGTCTCAACGACTGAGCTATCGTGGCCCGTGCCCGAACGTTTTTCCGTCATCGGATTGGAAACACTGGGTTACGAGGACGAGGTCGTCTTCCCTTTCACCCTTGCAGCGATTGATCCGTCCAAGCCTGCAAAACTTGTCGCGCGACTCAATTATCTGACGTGTAACGACGTATGTATTCCATACGAAGCCTCCCTATCCATGACTGTGCCTCCGGGTGACGGGGTGCCTACAGAATTCACTCACACCATCGGTAAGTACGAATCTCAGGTACCCAAAACACCTGACGCAGCACGCTTGGACATCACATCCCTGGACATAGAAGCCAGCGAAAAATCTATCTACTTAGTCGCCAAGGCCACATCCGATATCCCCCTCAAAAACCCTGATTTGTATTTAGAGGGCCCTGTTGAAACAGGTTTAGGTTTCAGTAGACCCAACATCGACATCGCCAAGGACGGCATGACAGCGACCTTGCGAGTTGCCGTTTGGGGATATTCCGGAACACCCCAAGAAAATCTGTCCAAGGTGATCAACACACCATTTGTTTTAACGGTGCGTGATGGGCCCCGGGCGGCCGAAACGTACCTCAAAACAAACGATACCGTGACCCCTGTCGATGCCGATATTTATAAATCATCCAGCGATATCGCCGATGGGTCATTCCTGACAATGCTGTTGTTTGCATTTTTAGGCGGTTTGATTCTGAATCTGATGCCGTGTGTCCTCCCCGTTCTATCAATCAAGTTTTTGAGCGTGATCAAACATGGTGGTGCTGCAAGCGGACCTGTTCGGGCCAGTTTCCTGGCCAGTGCTGCTGGCGTAATCACAACCTTTATGATTATCGCTGCGGCGTTGATTGGGCTCAAAGCAGCAGGTGCCGGAATCGGTTGGGGCATTCAATTCCAACAACCTTGGTTCCTGATTGCGATGGCATTTTTGGTCATCATGTTTGCGTGCAATTTATGGGGATTCTTTGAAGTCCGATTGCCCGGCGCCGTTGCCAACGCCAGCCATAAAGCAGGACAAGGCACAGGGGTTAGTGGAAACTTCCTTCAAGGGATGTTCGCGACCTTATTGGCGACGCCCTGCTCTGCCCCGTTTTTGGGGACTGCCGTTGGCTTCGCATTGGCACGGGGCACGACGGAGATATTGACCATATTCTTCATGCTCGGGGTGGGGCTCGCCACACCTTATCTGTTGATCGCCGCGGTTCCAAAATTGGCGACCCAGTTGCCAAAACCGGGCCCTTGGATGGATAAACTAAAAGTCGCCCTCGGCTTTGCCTTGGCGGCGACCGCCGTTTGGCTTCTTTTCGTCATTGCTGGTGTATCGGGAATGGGCGCAGCAATCATCACAGCCATTTCACTTACATTTGTCGCAGGTTGGCTTGGCTGGTTCGTCAAACTCGCCCCCGAAATGCGCAGTGCCACGCCAATTGTACTGGTGTTCGTAACAGCAGCCCCCCTGGTCAACGCATACGTTGGCGATATGGATGGTCCCCTTGATACGAATACGCCGGGTGTGAGCAAGATTGCCTGGTCCCCGTTTGACCCCGAAGTTATTCCAGCACTCGTTCAATCTGGTAAATTTGTTTTCGTCGATGTCACCGCGGATTGGTGCATTACGTGTCAGGTGAATAAGCGTTTGGTTCTTGAACGTGGCCGCATGCTGGAATTAATGCGTAGCCCTGATGTTGTCGCAATGCAGGCAGATTGGACACGTCCCAATGATGACATTGCCGCATACTTGGCGACATTCGGCCGCTATGGCATCCCCTTTAATGCTGTCTATGGTCCGAACGCAATCGAGGGTTATGCCTTACCAGAATTATTAACGCCCGACATTGTGTTGAACGGTTTTAAGCAGACCGTTCCTGCACAACGGGCTTCACAGTTTGACTGACCGGCTGCTCCGCCTCTTAGGCGCATCGTCAACAATTCAACGAATAAGCATTGAATCATCGGCTTAATCCCTTATGTCATGGGCAGGCCGATGTTTTGGCCACGAATTCGTTAACCCATAATCTCATGGAGAGACCTGATGACCATTAAAGCTGGCGATAAAATTCCTTCCGTTGATCTTGCGATCATGACCGATGATGGCCCTGATACAATTTCCACAGACGATCTGTTTTCCGGTAAAAAAGTCGCCATTTTTGGCGTCCCTGGTGCGTTCACACCAACATGCTCCGCTAAACACCTGCCTGGTTTCGTCAATAATGCTGATGCGCTCAAAGCCAAAGGCGTTGATACCATCGCGTGTTTGTCCGTGAACGATGCATTCGTCATGGGTGCTTGGGGCAAAGATCAAAACGTTGGCGACAAAGTTATGATGATTGCTGACGGTTCTGCTGATTTCACCAAGGCTGCTGGCCTTGAGCTAGACCTGATGGCCCGTGGCCTTGGTCTTCGCTGCCAGCGATTCGCTATGGTTGTCGATAACGGTGTTGTTTCTTCGATCCACATCGACGAAGGCACGTTTGAGAAAACCAGCGCTGAAACGATGCTCGGCGAACTCTAAGCTTTTTAAAGTTCCACAAAAGCGGCGGCAGCCTGTCTCGGTTGTCGCCGTTTTTTGTTGCCTGAATTACGGCTGGTTGACGCCTTCGGCCTCATCCCATTCGATCTGTGATTTCTTGGCTTCTTCAAGCAACCAATCGCGGAACGCAACAAAGGCCGGAGTCTCGGCACGCTCAGGACGACACACTAAATCGACCGACACATCTGACGGACAGGTGATATCGAATAGCCTTTCCAGACGGCCCGTTCGAAGCTCTTCCCAAACGTGCGCGGTCCTTGCCAAGACCACACCCTGCCCATCAAACGCAGCCTGAATGGCCATGTTGGTATCAGCAAACCGGGTGCCATCTTTGAGGGCATCCTCATACATTTCCTCAGGAACACCGACGTACTTGAACCAATATTCCCAACCGGGTGACAGTATCCCAGAGTATCGCAACAGCAGCGGCAACTTGCATAAATCCGCAGGCGTTTCTGGGCGACCGACTTCATCCAGAAATCTTGGCCGTGCGACAGGGAGTACATAATCGCGCATCAGGTGCCATGATTTGTGCCGATCATAATGACCATCACCCAAACGTATCACCGCATCAAATTCGCCCCGGTCTAATCCTGCAATATCGTCATGATGCGTCGATAACCAGACATCGACTTCTGGGTGATCTTCGCGGAACTGCTGTAAACGCGGCACCAGCCATTTCACAGCCAGCGAAGGGAGCACCTCAACCCGCAGCGCAGTATGACCGGCATCCGCTTTTAGGGTCTCAAGCTCTGTCGTCAGCCCTTTCAAAAAGTCATCGACAATCATCGATAACCGCTCGCCCGCATGTGTGAGTTCAAGACGCCGCGGCAATCGCTCAAACAGTTTCAGATCCCAGATTTCTTCGATGTGTTTGATCTGATGGCTGACGGCACTTTGCGTGATGTTCAATTCCTGCGCCGCCTTGGTAAAGCTCAGATGGCGCGCGGCGGCGGCCAAGGCCCGCAAAGCCGCAATCGGTGGAAGATGAAGCATATGACCTCATGGTTTATGATGCATGAATGATGCATGAGTATTTATTCATGCATTGTATGAAAAATGATCCTTTGTGCGCAACAAAAACCCTGACTATGTTCATTTCAACGCAAACGAAGCCCGGCACCACCGGAACACACATGAGGATATAGACATGTTCAATAATAGCACAAAATCAAAAGCAAGCTGGTTCCCTGGCATGACTCAAGCCCAAGACCGTTGGGGCAATCCTGTCGGTGCCGAAATCAAAGCCCGCGAATATCGTGGTCAATCAGACGCTTCAGCTGCCGCTGCCCGGCTGCGCTGGAGCCTCGGCCACGCATAAAGACGCACTCTCCTCCCTGATCGCTGCATCGCCTCCCTTGCAGCGAATTCGAGAGTTCCCTAAATGGACGTGATCTGCCCGGATCGCGTCCATTTTTTGTGTGTGGAACCTCGATTGCAGTCTCATAAAACAAAGCGAGCACTGAAATTTCCGCTGATCATCTCAAAGCAGTCAATCAGAGACCGGTTGGAGGAGGCCGCATTTGACCGTGACCCAAATCGGACATTCTCGTCTGATCTGGCCAATGACGACAACGCGAACCAAACTGCCTTCAAATTGTTCCAACAGGTCTGGCGATTTGTGAAATTCGCTGGAATTTCTTTCGGTAGGCAGCGGGGGAAAGTCCTACTCCACGCTTGAAAACTCGCCGAAAGGAAGCCGGATCCTCATAGCCGACAAAGGCCCCGACCTCGTCATTCGAAAGCTCGTCGGTTTCCAACATTTGCTTGGCTTCTTCGATCCGCAGAGCCTGCACATACTCTATTGGTGCATATCCCGTCGCTGCCCGAAATCGTCGAGAGAAGGTGCGAGCGTTCAAACCCGAGCGTTCGACCATTTTTTCAACTGGCTTGGACATCGAATAGTGATCCGCAATCCAAACCTGGCAATCCGAAATCGGGCCGTCAGCAGATCCCATCGGGCGCGTCATCACGGAATAGGGAGACTGACCTTCGAAATGTCCGCTGATCAGGAAAACCTTCGCGGTTTCAATTGCATGTTGATAACCGCAGAAACGGGCGATCAGATAGACTGAGAGGTCATGCCAAGCGCTTACGCCCCCCGCAGTCACGATGCGGTCTCTTTCAGCCGCAAGGCACAGGACAGATTCGTTGCGGAACTCGATTTTAGGATAGTGGCGTTGAAACATATCCCGATACGCCCAATGGGCCGTCGCCTGATGACCATTCAATAGACCTGCCTCTGCTAACAAAAGCGCACCGGAACACACTGACGTAATTAGAGCGCCTTCTGCGTGCTTTTGTTTTAGCCATCCGACCTCGCGCGGGTAACGTCCTCTGGGAACATCATGTATCGAGGTGTACAAATCACAGACGATCACAGCATCAGGCGCCTCAACCTGGTCAATCCCCGTATGAGGTTCGACCGGAATGTTCCCTATACAGTGAAACGGCTTTCCTTCGGCAGAAACGATACGAACGTCCAAAAGCTCTTTGCCAGGCGCGCCCATCACCATGTCGGAAAAGGCCACTCCTGTAGACAGCAAGACATCATATAGCCCGTAAAGTACTGAGGCCGAGGTTTCAGGCGCGACTAGCAATGCGATCAACGGCCTTTTTTGTCCGTTCATAAACCCCTCCTGTCTGAAATGGCACGGTTATGGCAAATTCGCCGCATTCGAATGTCCATTATGCCTTGGATTTGGCCAAATTGCCACTGTTGCGATGATCTCAACAGTCATAACTTGGGCTCAAATATGAACGGGCTCAAATAGGAAAAGGAATTGCCTGATGGACGAGTTAAGAGACGCCCATGAAATACACACACATGGATTTGGTGGGGTGATTTTCAGACCCGGAGATGCCGATTTTGACGAGACTTTTCAAAAGCTCGTCGAGATCAAGACGAAATATGATCTGCAGAATCGGTTTCGCTTTAATCAGAACATCCAGCCGGAGATTTGAAATGCCTGTTATATCACCCCTTCCACAATCGGGCTCTGGCGAGATTTTCTTGACCGAAGGCGGCACTGAAACAGAGCTCATGTATCGCCATGGGTTTGAGTTGCCTGAATTCGCGATGTTTCCGCTGCTGGATAACCCGAGGGCTGTTCCGATAATGCGCGATATGTTTTGCGCACAGTTGGATGTGGCTGGGGAGTTCGGATTATCCTTTTTGTTGTCGGGTCTGGATTATCGCGCCAGTCCTGACTGGGGGGCCAAGCTTGGCTACTCACCGCGGGGCTTGGCCGATGCGAATATTGCTGCGATTGAGTTCTTGCGCGACATCGCTAAGGGCTACAAAGACCAGATTCCTCATCTTCTGATCGGCGGAGTTCTTGGACCTCGCGGCGACGCCTACAATTTGAACGCCGACATTACCGCAGAAAGCGCCGAAGATTATCACGCGGTTCAGTTGCAAACACTGAAAACGGCGGGCGTGGATTTCGCCTGTGCCATGACGATCAACAATGTCCCAGAGGCTGTCGGTGTCGCGCGCGCTGCCGCTAGGGCTGGTGTTTCACTTTCTATTGCCCTGACGCTGGACAGCACATGCCATTTGAAATCTGGACCAAGCCTTGCCGAGGCGATCACCGAAATTGACAAACAGGCCGGCGACGATGCCCCTGATTTTTATCTGCTGAACTGCTCGCACCCCGTCGAGTACGAACCGGCGCTCGGCAAGGGCGATTGGATCAAGCGACTTCGCGGGGTTCGGCCAAATGCGTCCAAGATGGAAAAGATCGCCTTGTGCAAACTGGACCATATTGAAGACGGCGATCCGATCGAGCTTGGGGGGCAATTGGCTGACTTGTCGAACCGATACCCTCACATGGATATCTTCGGTGGATGTTGTGGCACGGGGGATCGCCATTTGCGCGAGATTGCTAAGGCACTGGGGCAAGCAGCGGCGTGACCATC